>CAJLLH010000031.1 GCA_905207385.1 uncultured Eubacteriales bacterium | reverse complement strand
GTCGGGGTTGCACTTTTTTTATCGTGCAACCCCGTCGAGAGAATATGAAAAAAGTTATGTGTGGTCCGACCAAGAATGAGGAGGCTTTTCCGCCCCGCTTCATTTTATAGTCAGATTATAATCTATAAATGTGTCAGCAGTATGAAAACAATATAGCGTTTTAATGATTATTTGCACTATTTTTATGCAGATTATATATAAATTCCGCCGTTTTTATGCCGTCTGCCGCAGAACTTGTTATTCCGCCCGAATAGCCGCTGCCTTCGCCGCACGGATACAGGTTTTTAAGCGATACGCTTTGTCTGTCTTCCCCGCGGACTATGCGCACTGGCGAAGAAAAACGCGTTTCTACCCCCGTAAAAAGCGAGTCGGGACTATCGAAACCTTTCAGCCTTTTGCCCATATCGGGAACGGCAACTTTAAGGGACTGAACTGCAACGGCAGGCAAAACTTCGCCTAAAGGAGCAAACTTTACGCCTGCGGCATAAGTAGGCAAAACTTCGCCGAACTTTTCCGAAACTTTGTCGCGCACAAAATCGCTGTAAAGCTGACAGGGCGCGCAATAATTTCTTCCGCCCGCTTCAAACGCCTTTTCTTCCACTCTACGCTGAAATTCCATGCCGTCAAACAGCCCTTCGCCGAAGTCTGAGCGGAAGAGCTGAACCATAAGCGCGGAATTCGAGTTAACGCCGTCGCGCGCAAAATCGCTCATTCCGTTTACAACAACGCCGCCCTCTTCGCTGGCTGCGGGAATAACCACTCCTCCGGGGCACATGCAGAACGTAAATACCGTACGTTCGCCCGCGTGAGACACAAGTTTGTAGTCGGCGGCGGGCAGCAATTTGAAGTTTTTGCCGTACTGTGCAAAACTTATTTTTTGCGAAAGATGTTCAACGCGCACCCCCACCGCAAAATCGCGGGGCTCCATATAAATTCCGCGCTCCGCCAGCATTCTGAACGTATCGCGAGCGGAATGCCCTACGGCAAGCACGGCTGCGCTCACCTCAAGTCTTTCTTCTTTTTCGCTTGAAACATCTTTATAAATAACCGAGCGCAAAGCGCCGTCCGCACTTTCAAATCCGCAAAAAATTTTATTGAATAAAAATCTTCCGCCGCACGACTGAATATATGCGCGTATGTTTTTAAGCACGCCTTTAAGTTTATCGCTGCCTATGTGGGGCTTGTTGAGGTAAAGAATTTCTTCCGGCGCGCCGAATCTGGCAAAAATTTCAAGGACGTCGCGGTTGTAGCCGTCTTTGGTCTGAGTATTGAGTTTGCCGTCAGAAAACGTGCCCGCACCGCCTTCGCCGAACTGAACGTTGCAGTTTTTATCCAGCTTTCTTTGGGTGAAGAAAGTATCTACCGCTTTTTCGCGCTCTTCAACGCAGCCGCCGCGCTCTAAAATTACGGGCGCGTAACCGTGCTCGCACAATCGCACTGCACAGCAAAGCCCTGCAGGACCAGAACCTATTACGCACACAGCGGGCGCATTTTCGAGCTTTTCGGGCGCAGGCTTATCAATATCTTCTTTATGTTCGGAATAAGCAACCGAGTAAAGCCAGAAAATATTGCCCTTATCGCGCGCGTCGAGCGATTTTTTTAAAATTCTGAAATAGCCGAGCCGTCCGCCCGCCTTCTTTTTTACAACTGAGTAAAGCTTGTCCTCGCCTTCGCCTGCGGGAATTTTTATATTGTCGAGCCGTTTTATCATTTTTCATTCTCCGCAATCGAATGAGCTGCGCACGCCGCAGACGCAAACGCCCAGGTAAGATTGTATCCGCCGCAATCGCCGTCAACATCGAGCATTTCGCCCGCAAAATATAAATTTTTGCATAGCGAACTTTCAAGATTAGGCTTGATGTCGCGCATATCCACGCCTCCGCGCGTAACCTGAGCGTAATCGAAACCAAGCGTGCCTAAAACGGGCAGCGTAAAGTTTTTAGCCGTTCGTGCAATTTTTGCAGCGTCAGACGAACCCGCGCGCTTAATTATAGCCCTGCCTATCTGATTATTGAGGGTAAGCGAAAGCAGCTCGCTTTCGGCATAGCCTAAAGATTGTTTGATTTTTATATCCTCTTTAAGCTCGTCCTCGGTAAATTCGGGAGCAAATTCAAGAATTACCTCCCCGCTGTTGCCCGCAAACGCAGGCGAAACATAAAACACAGCATTGCCCGAAATTCCGTATTCGGTAAATATAACGTCGCCGCGGCTTTCCTTAACCGACTTTCCGCCGACCAACGCCTTAACGACGCAATCGGCGCGTATGCCGCGCAGGGTTTTTATATATGTCGTATCAGTTTTAAGCTGAACGAGCGACGGATAAAGCGGAGTTATTTTATGCCCGAACGACTGAGCAAGCGCATAAGAAGAGCCGTCCGTGCCGAACTGCTTCTGAGCCTTGCCTCCCGCGCAAAGTGCGGCATATTTAGCCTCGGCAACCGTTCCGTCGGAAAGTTTTAATGTAAAATTTTTACCTTTTCTGATTTCAAGCACCTTAACGCCGGTAAAAACATTTACGCCCCCGCGCGACAGTTCGGCTATAAGGCAGTCGGTAAGCGAAGAAGCCTGCCTGCCTGCGGGGTAAATTCTGCCCTTTTCGTCGCAGGTGAATTTGCCGTAAAACAGCTGTTTATACACCTGTTTATAGCGTGAAATTATATCGAATGCAAGCTTTTTTCCGCCGCCGTGATAATTGCTTTGAGTAATTTCGACATTGGAAATATTGCCCTGACCGTTGCCGCTTGAAGCCAGCTTTTTTCCAAGGCGCGCGCCGCCTTCAAAAATGCATATATTAAGTTTTGTTGTGCGGCTTAAAAGCGCCGCGAGGGCAAGCCCCGAGGCGCCTCCGCCGACTATTGCAACATCGCAGTACATAATATAAAATCTTTTTTATTTAATTTTATAATACGCCGCCGCTTATGTCAACTTTTAATGCCGCGTCAGCTTTTAAGGCCGCACAAAATCTTTTCAAACGCGGCAAGATGAAGGCGCTCGTCTTCGAGTATGCGCGCAATTATAGCCTTTACTTTGTCATTTTTCAAAAGGCAAAGCATGCGCTCGTATCCGCGTATTGCCTGTTTTTCGGCGCGGATATCGTCTTCTATCATGCAAACGAGAGAACGTGAGTAAGTAACGTACTTAGCCGAATAAAAGTTAAACATTCCCGGCGGATTGGAAGTAAATACGGGCGCCGCGCCGAGTGCCAGTATAGTACTGCCGAGAAGTTCAAAATGAATCATTTCGGCTATGGAAATGTCTTCTATTATGCTCGCATACTCTTCATATCCCTTTGCCTTGAAATTGAGGGCGTGATATGTATACTGAAGAATTGCATTCAGCTCGCCTATCGGGCTGGCGTATGCGGGGGATATTACGCGCAGAGAATACGCGTCGGGACATATTCCGTCTGTTGTGGGAAAGGGTTCTTTTGCGGTAAGAGGTGATGGCATTTTAGTTTTGCTCCTTTAAACTCAAGTCGTACTATCAGCATATTCTTTACGCACAAATTTTGGGAACACCTCAAATAAAAAAGCAGCCGCGACGCCCGCAAAATTGCGGGCGCCGCGGCTTTCAAAACATAAGCTTTATTCAGTTTTCAAGTACTTTTTTAAGGAACTGACCCGTGTAACTTTCGGGATGCGCCGCAATATCTTCGGGCGAGCCGCAAGCTATTACAGTGCCGCCCTTGTCGCCGCCTTCGGGCCCAAGATCAATAATCCAGTCCGAAGTTTTTATGACGTCAAGGTTGTGCTCTATTACAAGCACGGTGTTGCCGCCTTCCCTTAGCCTTGCAAGTATTTTTATAAGCTTGTCCACGTCGTAGCTATGCAGACCCGTAGTAGGCTCGTCCAGAATATAGAACGTTTTGCCCGTGCTTCTTTTTGAAAGCTCTGTGGCGAGCTTTACCCTCTGCGCCTCGCCGCCCGAAAGAGTAGTCGCGCTCTGACCGAGCTTGATGTAGCCGAGACCTACGTCGACGAGGGTGGAAAGTTTATTGTATATTGCGCCTATCGGCTTAAAAAATTCGGCGGCGTCCTCCACCGTCATGTCGAGCACGTCGGAAATGGACTTGCCCTTGTATTTTACTTCCAGAGTCTCTCTGTTATAGCGTTTGCCGCCGCAGACTTCGCAAGGAACGTAAATATCGGGCAGGAAATGCATTTCTATCTGAATTATGCCGCCGCCTTCGCAATGTTCGCACCTTCCGCCCGCGATATTGAAGGAAAATCTTCCGCTTTTATACCCGCGTTCTTTTGCGTCGGGCGTTGCGGCGAAGAGGTCGCGTATCATTGTGAATACGCCCGTATAAGTTGCGGGATTGGAGCGGGGCGTTCTGCCTATGGGCTGCTGGTCTATGGCTATTACTTTATCGAAGTACTCAAGCCCTTCGATTTTATCGAACTTACCCTGAGGCTGGCGCGCGCCGTTCAGCGTGTTTGCAAGGTACGGGTAAATAATTTCGTTTACAAGGCTGGACTTGCCCGAACCAGAAACGCCTGTAACCGCAGTTATTAGCCCCGCGGGAATGCTGACGTCTACGCCCTTTAAGTTATTCTGCCTGCACCCCTTTACCGTAAGGTATCTTCCGTCCGGCTTTTTGCGCACGGCGGGCACTTCTATCTTCCTTCTGCCAGAAAGATAGTCGCCAGTTATGGAGCGAGGCTCGTTCATTATATCCTGAGGCGTGCCGCACGCAACCACCTCGCCGCCGTGAACGCCCGCCTTAGGACCTATGTCGACTATATAATCTGCGGCGCGCATAGTGTCTTCGTCGTGCTCTACGACTATTAAGGTGTTGCCTATGTCGCGCAGACCTTTAAGCGAAGCCAAAAGCTTTTCGTTATCCCTCTGATGCAATCCTATGCTCGGCTCGTCAAGAATGTACAGAACGCCCGTGAGCGCGCTTCCTATCTGCGTGGCAAGCCTTATTCGCTGACTTTCGCCGCCCGAAAGCGTTGCCGCACTGCGCGAAAGCGTAAGATAACCGAGACCTACGTTCTTTAAAAAGCTTATGCGGTTATCTATCTCTTTTATAATGCTGTCGGCAATCATATGCTCCGTAGGAGTGAAGAAAGAAAAATCCGCAAAAGCCGCGATGTCGTCAACCGCCATATCGCAAACCTGTGCAATATTTTTGCCCCCGACGGTTACGGCGAGCGCTTTCTTTTTAAGCCCTTTGCCGTGGCACGCAGGGCAGTCGGTAACGCGCATATAGCGTTCTATATCCATTTTTACGCTGTCGGACGAGGTCTGGTTGTAGCGGCGCTGAAGGTTGTTGGCAAAGCCTTCCCACGCAGTTTTGTAACTGCCCGAAAAGCGGTAAGCGTTATATTCAAGCTCTATCTGTTCGCCGCCGTTGCCGTACATAAGCATATCGAACACCTCTTTGGGAAGGTCCTTGACGGGCACGTCGAGCGAAAAATTGTAATGCTTCGCGAGCGAATTTATATACATCTGGGTCATAGAAGAACTGTCCAGATTCCAGCCGCTTATTTTAATTGCCCCCTCGCGCAAGGTCTTGGTTTTATCGGGACAGATAAGGTCGGGGTCTACCACCTGCTTGAACCCAAGTCCCGAACATTCGGGGCAAGCGCCCCAAGGCGTATTGAAAGAGAACAGGCGCGGCTCTATCTCCTCTATGGATATGCCGCAGTCGGGGCAAGCATAGTTGGAAGAATACAGGTCTTCGTTTTCGCCGTTGTCTATTATTACAAGTCCGTTGCCGAGTTTTAAGGCAGCTTCAAGGCTGTCGGTAAGTCTTTTCAATATGCCGTCTTTTATGACAAGCCTGTCAATGACTACCGATATATTGTGCCTTATATTCTTTTCAAGATGTATTTCTTCCTGCAAATCGTATACGGCGCCGTCTATTTTTACCCTGCCGTAGCCGCTCTTTTTGAAGCTAGCAAGCTCTTTTGCAAATTCGCCCTTTTTGCCGCGGGCAATAGGCGCTTCTACCATTATTTTACTGCCCGAAGGCATTGCCATGACGCGGTCGGCAATTTCGTCTACCGATTGTTTGCGTATTTCTCTGCCGCACTTGGGGCAATGGGGCACGCCTACGCGCGCGAAAAGCAGTCTGAAATAGTCGTATATTTCGGTAACCGTGCCTACGGTCGAACGGGGGTTGTGCGAGGTCGTTTTCTGGTCAATTGAAATGGCGGGCGAAAGTCCGTCTATGGATTCCACGTCGGGCTTTTCCATCTGTCCCAAAAACTGGCGGGCGTATGAAGAAAGGCTTTCTATATACCTCCTCTGACCCTCTGCAAAAATGGTATCGAACGCAAGCGTGGATTTGCCGCTGCCCGAAAGACCCGTAAACACCGTGAGCGTGTTGCGGGGTATGTGAACGTCGATATTTTTTAAATTGTTTTCTTTTGCGCCTTTAACAAAAATTTCGTCTTTCATATATTATCCTGATCAGCTTTTGGGCACGTTTTTGCCCGCAGTGCGCATGCGCTTTTTCAGCCCGTTTATAGTATCGCGTATTTCAATCGCCTTTTCAAAGTCGAGCTGCGCGGAGGCTACCGCCATAAGCGCCTTTAACTTTTCTATCTCCGCGGGGATATCGGCGGCTTTGATGTCTTCGCCGACCTTCTTTTTGCCCGTTATGCCTATAGTGCTTTTTACTTCTTTGATTATGGTTTTAGGCGTAATGCCGTGCGCCTTGTTGTACTCGTCCTGAATTTCGCGGCGGCGGCGCGTTTCGTCTATGGCGCGCTGCATGCTGCCCGTTATTACGTCGGCATACATTATAACTCTGCCTTCGGCGTTTCGCGCGGCTCGGCCTATCGTCTGAACGAGCGCCGTTTCGCTCCTTAAAAAGCCCTCTTTGTCGGCGTCGAGTATAGCCACAAGCTTTACTTCGGGCAGGTCGAGTCCCTCCCTTAAAAGGTTAATGCCGCAAAGAATATCGAATTCGCCGCTTCTTAAGCCGTTTATTATGTCAATGCGCTCGAGCGCGTCAATGTCACTGTGCATATACCTTACTTTGAGCGAATGCTCTTTAAGGTAATCGGTAAGGCTTTCCGCCATTCGCTTTGTCATTGTGGTAACAAGCACCCTGCCATGCTCAGCGATAACTTTTTTTACCTCGCCGAGAAGGTCGTCTATCTGACCTTTCGTGGGGCGAACCTCCACTTCGGGGTCGAGAAGACCCGTGGGGCGGATAAGCTGTTCGACGGTGTTGCCTGACTGCTCGAGTTCGTAAGGCGCGGGCGTTGCCGAAACGCATATAAGCTGCGGAACGCGCGCGTCAAATTCCTCGAAAGTGAGCGGTCGGTTATCGTACGCAGATTTCAGTCTGAAGCCGTAGTTGACAAGGTTTTCCTTTCGGCTTCTGTCGCCGTGATACATAGCGCGTATCTGCGGAATGGTCATATGGCTTTCGTCTATGAACACAAGAAATTCGCCCGCGGGAAAATAGTCGAGCAAAGTAAAAGAAGGTTCGCCAGGTCTTCTTCCGTCGAAGTACCTGCTGTAATTTTCAACGCCGCTGCAATAGCCTATTTCGCGTATCATCTCCATATCGAAAGTGGTGCGCTGTTCAAGTCTTTCGGCTTCGAGCGGCTTGCCGGCGTCGCGGAAGGCCTTTACTTCGTCCTTCATGTCGCGCTCTATCATTGCAAGCGCGTCGCCGAGCTTATCAGAACCTACCGCATAGTGCGAAGCGGGGAAAATCAGAACGTGTTTGAGCTCGGAAACTATGTTGCCGGTAAGCGCGTCCTCTTCGCATATTCTGTCTATTTCATCGCCGAAAAATTCAACTCTGATTGCAATTTCCGAATTGCCCGCGGGGAAAATTTCAACTATGTCGCCGCGCACGCGGAATGACGAACGCTGAAAATCTACGTCCTTTCTGTTGTACTGAATTTCAACCAGTCTGCGCAAAAGTTCGTCGCGCTCCATTACGTCGCCCGGACGGAGAGATATGGAAAGTCTGAAATATTCTTCGGGCGCGCCCAGACCGTATATGCAGGATACGGACGCGACCACAATTACGTCCTTCCTTTCGCCGAGCGAAGCCGTTGCAGAGTTGCGCAACTTATCTATTTCGTCGTTCAGGCTCATATCCTTTTCGATATAGGTATCCGTGGACGGAATGTAACTTTCGGGCTGATAATAGTCGTAATACGACACAAAGTATTCAACCCTGTTTTCGGGGAAGAATTCCCTGAACTCGTTGCACAGCTGAGCGGCAAGCGTTTTGTTGTGCGCTATGACCAGCGTCGGGCGGTTTACGTTTTTGATTATGTTTGCCATTGTAAACGTTTTGCCGCTGCCCGTAACGCCCACAAGCACCTGAGTGCGGATACCGTCGAGCACACCTTCAGTAAGCTTTTCTATTGCCTGAGGCTGGTCGCCCGTCGGCTGAAATTTTGAGTGAAGTTTAAAATCCATATCTTCCGAATAAACCTGACCTATAATCTTGCTGTATAAAAGCACCGCACACCTACGCGTTTTTTACGCGCAGGACAAAGTTATTCTTTATAATTATAAACCTAAACGGCAGGTTTTACAACAATATTCCTCTCATTGGACAAGCCAAAGAAAGTAAACATTTGTTTAAAATATTTTATCACTGCAGCATTGCGTTGTCAAACAAACTATGCCGTTAAAAATAAAAAATGTCGGCGCAAAAGCAAAATGCTTTTGCGCCGACAATAACATAAAACAATTTATTCAGACTTTGCAGAACCTTCTTCGGGGGCGGGAAGTCCGGGAACTTCTGCGGGAACTTCGGGGAAGTCAACCCAGAACTGCGAACCTTTGCCGAGTTCGGAATCGGCTCCGAAATCAAAGGCGTGCTTTTCGAGAATAGTTTTAACTATGGGAAGCCCCAACCCAGTACCCTTTACGGGTCGCGCGTGAGTTTCCTTTACCCTGTAATACCTGTTCCAGATTGAAGGCAAATCTTCTTTAGCTATACCCTTGCCAGTATCGCGCACGATGAAGCGAATGCGGTTAGACTGCTTGTCGTACTTAAGGCTTACGTAAACCTTTTTATCTTCGCCCGTGTAGTTGACGGCATTGGAAATAAGGTTGTAAAGCACCTGACCTATCTTTCCTTCATCTGCGCAAGTGTAAAGGTCGGGGTCTATATCCACGATAAAATCGTAACCTTGCATATCGCGGAGATATTCAAACTTCTGCATTATGCCGTAAAGGAAATCGGTAAGGTTGAACACCTTTTTGTTTATCTGGTTTATGTCCGAACTTATTTTGGACATATTGAGCACGTCGTTTACAAGTCCCGCAAGCCTGTCCGCCTCGTCGATAATTACCTGAAGATGCTGGTTGCGCTTTTCGGGGTTATCTCCCGAAATTTCCTTTATCATCGAAGCGTAAGCTTTAATCATTGTAAGCGGCGTCTTCAAATCGTGCGAGACGTTTGCAAGCAGCTCCTTCTGGAACCCGTCAGTCTTTTTAATCTCCGCGCAGGCATAGTTAAGCGTATCTGAAAGCTGAGCTATTTCCTGATACTCTGCCGAGGCAAATTTAACGTTATAATCGCCCTTTGCCATTTTATTTGCGGTAGAAGTAAGACTTTTAAGCGGTTCGGAAATCTTCTGCGCTATGCTGTAAGAAATCAGGAATGCTATAAGCACTACAAAAATGCAGACTATAATCATATATATCTGCACGGTATTCATTGTGTTATTGGCAAGATCAAGCGAATAGCGCACTACAAGATAGTTAGGCTCGCCCGACATCTGTAGTCCCTGCGCAAACGGAGTTGTTTCGGCATACGTATATACGTTGCCTGTTACAAACTGTATTGCATTGCCTTCAAAATCGGAAAGCCTGTCTATAACGCTTTCGTGTACTTGCGCCCAGTACTCGCGCTCGCTTTCGCTCAGTCGCTGTTCTATAGGCAGAATGACGTTGCCGTCGGAAGTAAGCACGGCTATATTTACATTGTTTTCAAACGACGTTCTTTCTATATACTCATCCATGACGAGGAAAGACTGCACCGAACCGTTAGCCGATTCCTCCAGCCTTTTGCTTACGGAAACGCCTACGTTGCGCACCTTATCCTGAGTCAGCGACGCAAACGCGCTCTGCATTATTACATAGCAGATTACGCCGACTAAAAGTATTATGAAAAACGCCATGAAACAAAAATTTTTCCACAGCGTAAGGTTGAGGCTTCTAAGCCGCTTCAACCCCTTTTTTTCAGACTTCAAATTTATACCCCAGCCCCCTGAGGGTCACAATGAATTTTCTGTATTGTTTAAGATTGCTGCGCAACATCTTTATGTGCGTGTCAACCGTTCTGTCGTCGCCGTAAAAGTCAAAACCCCATACGTCCATAAGCAGTTTTTCGCGGGTAAGAGCTATGCCCTTGTTCTTTACGAAGTAGAATAAAATTTCGTACTCCTTGGGCGTAAGCTCGGCCTTTTCGCCGTCCACGTAAACATTTCTGCCCGCCATGTCTATAGTGAGGCCTTCAAACTTGTATACGTCCGTCTTGGCTTCCTCTGCCCCCGCGCTTCTGCGCTTTGTTACGGCATTGATGCGCGCCATAACTTCTTTGGGCGAAAACGGCTTGGTTACATAGTCGTCAACGCCTATTTCAAAACCGAAAAGCTTATCGTATTCCTCGCCGCGCGCCGAAAGCATGATTACGGGCGTATCTTTGGTCTTTCTTATTTCTTTGACGGCGGAAAATCCGTCAAGCTTGGGCATCATGACGTCCATAAGAATTATGTCGTAATCGTTATCGCGGCACATGCGAACGG
>CAJLLH010000030.1 GCA_905207385.1 uncultured Eubacteriales bacterium | reverse complement strand
AAATTAATTAGGTTTATCTGTGCCGGTCTGTGCGTGTGCGCCGTCGTTGGCGGAGCCGTATGCGCCTTTATAAATAAAGCTTCAGAAGCGGAAAGCGGCGGCGTTGAGCTGATTACCGTATGGCAGATAGATAATTTTGAAGGCGGCAAGGGTTCACGCGCAGAGTATCTGCGTTCGATAGGCAACAAATTTTATTCTGAAACAGATATTTACGTCGACGTGACGGCGGTATTGTAGGAGGTGAAGAGAACTATGCTTTTGTTGCCGAACTGGCACAATTCATGTTTGGTATTGCTTCATTCCTCAGTCCATTGGTTTATACCTATCTGATACGGGAACTGAACGCTGACACCTACGTTGCCGGACATAATTTCCTATGGCTCCGGTTTTTACGGACTGGAAAGCATCGTCGACGAAAAAGATTATTCTGTTTCCTGGTGTCGGGGTGCGTATTGCCTGATTTCAATAAATTCTTCCGATTTTTCTGCGGCAAACAAAGAAAATACTGTTGTAAATGCCGGCAGAGATAATCTTACGGAGGTGGTCGCGCTTTTAAGCGGACTTGACGGCGCGACGGAAGAAGCTTCTACGGCGGCTTACGTAAGCCTTATAAACGGCGAATACGAATATCTTTTAGGTACTCAGCGCGATATAATAAGGCTTCAGACCAGGAAACAAAGCTTTAACGTATTTCCCCTGACCTGTTTTAACGACTTGTACCAGAATTTTTCCGTTATTGCGGAAGGTGAAAAGCAGTCGGCGTGTCGCGATTACATAGATTACGTGATTTCAGAAAGCGAAAATCTTTATAAGACGGGAATGTTTTACGGCGAGCTGCATTTATATTCAGACGAAATGAATGCTCTGGAGAAAGTATCGGCGGAATTTACCGTTCCTCCGATAGTAAGCGAGGAGTATATTTCTCGCCTGAAAAGTGCAGCGTCTGCGGCAGGCATAAATATGCTTAAAAGTTTGCTTAAACCATTGAAATAAAATAAAAAAAATGTTATTATATAGGAGTAGACATTTTTGACGTTCGAAAATTCGGATAACGATGTTATAAACGTGCCGCTTTGCAAAAACTTCAGTTTTGCTTCGGGAACTACGTACGGTTGCGGCGGCATTGCCGACTGCGCTTTTTTCCCGAGGACGGAAGAAGAGGCGTGCTCTGCTTTTTTGTTTGCATTAAAAAGCGGAAAACCTTTCTGTGTTTTGGGTTGCGGGTCTGACGTACTCGCTCAGGACGGCTTTTACGACGGCTATGTAATCTGTACATCGGCTCTTAACCATATTAAATATGCTACCGATTGCGGCGATATTTCGGTTGAAAGTAAAACTTCAGAAAATTACTTAGAAAAAACAGAGCTTGAAAAAAATAATATTTTCGGCGCGGCGGATAAAAAAGCCGATAAAAATAAATGCTCCCTCACAGACGACAGCGATTTTTCATTGAAAGATTATGCTGAAAATGATATTGCCGTTCTTGAAGTCGGGGCGGGGGTAAAGGTAAAAGACCTGCTTATCTTCTGCAAAAAAAACGGGCTTTCGGGCACGGAATATATTGCGGGCATACCTGCAAGCCTTGGCGGACTTGCTTTTATGAACGGTGGGGCGGCAGGTAAATACATATCCGAAAATATTGTTTCGGTCCGTATTTTTGATGGCGAAATTAAAACTTTCAGCAAAGAAGAGTGTAATTTTACATACAAACATAGTACTATGCGTGACATAAAGTGTATAATACTGAGCATAAAATTGGCTTTTAAGCGAGAAAATCCGCTTAAAGTTGCGCAAAATATAAAAAACAGACTTGCTGAGCGCAAATCGTTGCCTTCGGGCAGAAGCTGCGGCTGCGTGTTTGAAAATTATTGCGGGGTAAGCGCAGGCAAGATAATTGAAAGCGCAGACCTTAAAGGTGTGCGCATAGGCGGCGCATACGTCAGCGAAAAACACGCGAATTTTATAATAAACGACGGCACAAACTCTGCCGACGTCTACGCGCTTATACGTTATGTCAAAGATGAGGTATATAAAAAATTCGGCATAACGCTTAAAGAAGAAGTTTGTTACATCGGAGAATTCAAATGAAACTTACGGGCGATTACCATACACACACGCCGTATTCCCACGGCAAAAATACCGTGCTCGAAAACGCCGTTGCAGCTCAGAAGCTCGGGCTTAAGGCTGTCGGCATAACCGACCACGGTTTTAACCATATAATTTTCGGGTTGCGCAGAAGAAAGCTTGAAGCGCTTCGCGCGGAATGCACAGCTGCAGAGCAGGCGACGGGGGTAAAGGTGCTTATGGGAATGGAAAGCAACCTTACTTCCGACGACGGCGATACCGATATGAAAATGAGCGATTTGGAGCATTTCGACTTATATCTCTGCGGTCTGCACGAAGTGCTTATGTATAAGAGCATAGGCGATTTTTACAACCTTTCCGTAAAAAATTATTTTGCCTTCAAATCGGGCAAAAAACCTTCGGACAAGCTGTACGGCATGACTACGCGCGCCTATATAAACGCCGTAAAAAATAACCCTATAGATATTCTTACGCATATCAATTTCAGATGCTTCTGCGACGTTAAGGAAGTGGCAAAGTGCTGCGCCGACTACGGAACTTACATTGAAATTAATACAAAAAAATATCATATTACACCGGAAGAACTCAACGCAATGGCGGAAACGGGCGTGCGTTTTGTTATAGATTCCGATGCGCATTCCGCCGACAGGGTCGGCGATACAAAAATAGCCGAAGAACTTTTGTCCCGCGCAAGCGTTCCTTTGGACAGAATTGACAATATCGACGGCAGAGAGCCTAAGTTCCGCTTTGCCGAATATAAAAGAACTCACCTTTAAATTACCGCATTTTGCAAAAATTTATTTATGACTAACTTTACCGAAGAAATCAAAAGCGAAATAATTGAGACTTTTAAAGGCGGCAGAGAGGAAGTCCTCGCTGCCCTTTCGGCGTTTATACGAACAAGCGGCAGTCTAATAAAAAGCGGCTCGACTTACGGTTTCGAGCTTTCAACCGAAAGCGAACTTACGGCGCACTTTTTTGCCGATCTTGCCGTGGACGTGCTCGGCATGGAAATAAGCGGCTTCAGCTCGCGTTCCGACCTTTCCAGCGGAAAAGACAAGCTTACTTTTTCCTGCGTGAATGCAGACAGCGGAAAGCTTTTAAAGGAAATGGGCGTAATCGGCGAAGATAAAGACGGTTATTTCCTCGATTTTTCTATAGGCAGTCACGTCGTCGAAGGAGAAAAGAACGCGGCAGCTTACATCTGCGGCGCATTTTTAGGCGGCGGAAGCTGCACTCTGCCTGACGCAGGCAATTTAAGCCGTACGGGTTATCACTTCGAGGTCGTATTCCGCAACAAGATAACGGCGGGAGATTTCTGCGACCTTCTTTGCTCGTTCGATATTCTGGCGAAACTTGTAATGCGCAAGGACAGCGCCGTTGTTTACCTTAAAAGCATAGATTCGATTTCAGCCGTTCTGTCCGTGATAGGCGCAAAATCTTCGCTTGAAAAACTTAAACAGGTTGCGCGCGCCCGCGATAACTCAAATAATGAAAACCGCGTAAACAATTGCTCGGTTTCAAATATAGACAAGACTGTTTCCGCCTCCGTAAAGCAGGTTCAGGCAATAGAAGTCATCCGCACTACGATAGGTTTGCAGAGTCTTGACGAAAACTTGTTTTCTGTAGCCGAAGGCAGACTTGCAGATAAAAACGCGTCTATGCAGGAGCTTGCAGACAGACTTAAAATTTCAAAAAGTTGCTTGAATCACCGCATCCGCAAGATTATGGAAATAGCAAAATCGCTTGCGCAGGACTGATTTTTTATTTCTTCCGCAGCGGAATTTAATTTGATTGGCTAAAAAATGAACTACGGAATACCTGATTACAGAAAAATACAATTTTACGCCAAATGGCTTAAAACTTTTGCGCCACACCTTACGTCAGCGCAATACAATGAATACATACGCGACGCTTTTATATGGCATGTTTTCAGCTTTGAAATTGTTCCCGCAAACAGCTTTCTTGAAGGCGATGCCGCTCGCGCCGAGTTCGATAAAGTAAATAAGGACGGCGCACAATGTATAAGGCTGTGGGGCGACGACGAGCCCCGTCCGCTCGATAGAAAATTAAAAGCGGCAGATATAGAACGGAACAGCCAAAACGCCATCGAGTTTTACGCCGTAGGCGACGGATTCAAGTGGACTTATATCGTAACGCACGAAACGTGCTGCGGTCTTGGTCCGTATTTCATGTACTCAGGGTCGGCAGAAGATTGCTGACAAGCTTATCCGTTTGAGTAATATAATTTTTAGTTTTCAGCGCGCGAACAAATCTTTAGCGCAGTTTTAAGTTAAGACGCATAAATTCGTACAGTAAACTTATTTACTTATAATAATTTACAATCGCACAGAAAAACATTTAATCGGAAGCACGCCTGCCCGTTCGGGCGGTCATTTTATAAATTTATGGCGGACTTCTGAAAAAAATATGAGGAAAAATAATGACTGATTTCGTACATCTTCACCTGCATACCGAATATTCGCTGCTGGACGGCGCGTGCAAAATTGATAATCTTATCGAGTACTGCAAGGAAAACGGAATAGATACTGTATGCATGACCGACCACGGCAACATGTACGGCACGCTTCATTTTGCCGAAAAGGCGGCTATCGCAGGCTTAAAATACATAATCGGTTGCGAATTTTACCTTACCAAGGACATGCACGACAAGTCTGTAAATACTGCCGAGCACCTTATACTTTTGGCAAAGAACAAAGCAGGCTATAAAAATCTTGTACAGCTCGACTCAATGGCGTTCGTCGACGGATTTTATTACAAGCCGAAGATTGACTATAAGGTGCTTAAAGAGCATTCCGAAGGCGTAATCTGCCTTTCAGCGTGCGTTGCGGGCGGCATTCCGCGCAGGCTTCTTAATAACGATTACGAGGGAGCAAAGCAGCTTGCGCTTTACCTTAAAAGCGTTTTCGGCGAAGATTTTTATATAGAAATCCAGAATCACGGACTTGACGAGGAAAAGCGCGTACTGCCGCTTCTTGTTAAGCTTGCCGACGAAATAGGCGCAGAGCTTGTGGCTACCAATGATGTGCACTACCTTAAAAAAGAGGACGCCGAAATGCAGGACGTCCTTATGTGCATTCAGATGAAGAAAACTCTTGACGACCCCAAGCGAATGAAGTTTGAAACTCAGGAGTTTTACTTCAAGAGCGGCGACGAAATGTCGGAGCTTTTTCCCAATCTTCCAAGGGCGATATCAAACACCCGCGCCATTGCAGATAAAGTTACCGAACCCGCGTTCAACCTCGACAAAAAAGGCTATCCCGTCAGAGATACGTCGCTCATTCCCGGATACTCTCCTCCCGACGGCAGCACCCCCGAACAGTACCTCAGAAAGCTTACCGACGAAGGTCTTGTGCGCCGCTACGGCACAGTCACGGAAAGGGAGAGAAGCAGGGCGGACTATGAACTCGGCGTAATCTGCAGCATGGGATACGCCGAATACTACCTTATAGTGTGGGACTTCATAAACTGGTCGCGCGAACAGGGCATACCCGTTGGCCCGGGACGCGGTTCGGGCGTAAGCTCCATAGTTGCCTACTCCATAGGCATAACCGACGTAGAACCGCTTCAGTACGATTTGCTGTTTGAAAGATTCCTTAACCCCGACCGCGTATCCATGCCGGACTTCGATATCGACTTCTGCACGGACAGACGCGAAGAAACAATAGAATACGTTCGCGAAAAGTATCACCCCGAAAACGTGTGCCAGATAGTAACTTTCGGCACAATGGCAGCCAAAAACTCCATAAAAGACGTAGGCAGGGTTATGCGCGTGCCTTATTCCGAAACGGACAGGCTCACCAAAATAATGGACGGCAAGACGTCTATAAGCGACCTTTTGGGTCTTAACATAGAAAAGACCAAAAAGAAGATGATGGCGGAGCAGGACGAGGATAAGAGGGCGTCTATAGGCGATAAACTCAACGAACTTCAGCTTGCGCGCAATGCAGAATTCTGCGACCTGTACGAAAACGACGCAACCTTGCATTCTGTTATCGATATGGCGCTCAAAATAGAGGGCATGCCCAGACAGACGGGCATGCACGCCGCGGGCGTAGTTATCTGCCGCAAGAAAATTGCAGACAACGTTCCCCTTTCAAGGAACGGCGAAGATATTACCACGCAGTTCGTTGCTAAGGAAATTGAAGCGCTCGGAATGCTCAAAATGGACTTCCTTGCGCTTGTGACCCTTACCGATATAAAGAAGTGCCTCGACTATATTAAGGAAGATTACGGCGTAGACATTGACTTCACAAAAATAGGATATACGGACGCGGGCGCGTACGAACTTATTTCCGAAGGCGATACCGACGGCGTATTCCAGCTCGAAGCGGGCGGCATGAAAAAGTTCATGCGCCAGCTTAAACCCGATACCCTTGAAGACCTTATAGCGGGCGTTTCGCTTTACCGACCCGGTCCCATGAAGTTCATCGACTCGTTCTGCGACAGAAAGCACGGACTTGAGGCGATAACTTACGACTGCCCTCAGGAAGAAAAGATACTTAAAGTTACCTACGGCATTCCCGTTTATCAGGAACAGGTCATGCAGATATTCCAGTATCTTGCGGGCTTCTCTCTCGGCGAAGCCGACCTCGTGCGCCGAGCAATGGGTAAAAAAGATAAAAAGACGCTGCTTGCGCAGAAAGATAAATTCATAAACGGCGGCACGAGCGATGTAAACGGCTCGCACATTGAAGGCTGCATCAAAAACGGTATTTCTGCTGAAGTCGCCGCTAAAATCTTTGCCGATATGGAAGGCTTTGCTTCGTACGCGTTCAACAAATCGCACGCTGCGGCTTACGCAACGCTGGCTTACCAGACTGCCTGGCTGAAAAAATACTATATCAAAGAGTTTATCTGCGCACTTTTAAATAACCGCCTCAATAAAATAGACGAAATAACCAAGTACGTTCTTTACCTCAAAGAAAAGGGACTTAAAGTATTCCCGCCCGACATCAACCGAAGCAAAACGGTATTCTCGGTAGAAAACGACGGAGTGCGTTTCGGACTTTCGGCGCTAAAGGGCACTGGTCAGGCGGCAATAGACCTCGTAATTAAGGAGCGCACAGAACACGGAGAATTTACCGACTTCCCCGACTTTATTTCGCGCTGCGCGTCGCTTCTTAACAAGCGTATGATAGAGGGACTCATTTACGCGGGCGCGTTCGATTCAATGGGCGTGCACCGTTCGCAGCTCATTCTTGTTTACGATACGCTTTATCAGCGCGCTTCAAGCATAGCAAAACAGAAAAACAGCGCGCAAATGAGCCTTTTCGGCGATATTATCGAAGAGGAAAAGCTTACCGTAACCTATCCCGATGTACCCGAATACGAGCTTAACGAAAAACTTTCCAAGGAAAAGGAAGTGCTTGGCGTATACGTCAGCGGACATCCGTTTGAAAAGTATATGAGCTACTTTGACGAATGCAGTTTCAACTGCAGCATGCTCGACGATTATACCGAGGATGACGACGGCGAAAGAACGTATAATTCGGTTAAAAACGGAATGCAGGTTACAATGGGCGGCATAATTACGGCTTTTAAAAAGACCGTAACAAAACGCACGGGCGCGCATATGGCGTTCGTCACCCTCGAAGACGTTTACGGAAGCGTTGAATGCCTTGCGTTCCCCGCCATTTACGAAAGATACCGCGGCCTTATAGTCAACGATAAAATTGTTCGCATATCGGGCAAGCTCGACCTTGAAAACGGAAAAGAGCCTACCATAATCCTCGATAGCATAACCGCATTTACTGCGCCCCAGGAAGAGTCCGCGCCGGAGCAGGAACCTGTTAAAAAACGCGACGTGCTTTGGCTTAACGCTTCGGCTCTGTCTGACGACGACTTTGATGAGCTGGTTGCAATGCTCGGAAATTATGAAGGGGAGACGGACTGCAACATTAAGCGCGGCAATAAAAGATTCCGCCTTGACGGCGGCGTAAACTACTGCCGCGGTCTGCTTGCAGAGCTGAGTACTTTCCTTGAAGATGCCGACGTAAAATTAATTTAAAGATTTTTTTAACAACATTGCAATTTTAACTTTATGCATTTTGCTGTAAAAAACTGAAACACGGCTTTCGGCGCACAAAAATGCCAAAAAACAGGCATTTTGTGCGCCGTCTTATATTTTATTGTTTTATTTGATAAAAATCTATTGAAATTTTTTAAATGTTTTGATATAATATATAACTGGAAATGATGAAAATGGCGCGTAATGTATATTATGTGTAAGGGGGCTGTCGGCAGCAATGCCGCGGGCGCGCCGTAATATGTAAAAACTCATTCGGCGGAGGTTTTTATGAAGAGAATAGGCTTGTTGACAAGCGGTGGAGATGCCCCCGGCATGAACGCCTGCATAAGGGCGGTTGTGCGCAGCGCTCTTTATTTCGGTATTGAAGTTTACGGTATTGAACGCGGCTATCAGGGACTTATTGACGATGAAATGGTGTCCATGGATATGCGTTCCGTTTCGGATATTGTTCAGCGCGGCGGCACTAAGCTCCGCACCGCAAGATGCCTTGAAATGCTTACCAAAGAGGGTCAGAAAAAGGCTGTCCGCACTCTTGAAGCGCGCGGAATAGAAGGTCTTGTAGTAATCGGCGGCGACGGCTCGTTCAGGGGCGCAAAGTGCCTTTCTGAAGACTACGGCATTCCCACTATAGGCATTCCCGGCACAATCGATAACGACCTTGAATATACTGATTACACGCTGGGTTTCGATACAGCGGTAAATACTTGCATAGACATAATAAATAAACTCAGGGACACTATGACTTCGCACGAACGCATTTCCGTTGTCGAAGTTATGGGCAGGCGTTGCGGCGATATCGCGCTTTACGCGGGTATAGCCAGCGGCGCGGAAATTATAGTCGTTCCCGAAGTTGTTTTCGACCTCGACGATATCGTCATGAAGATTAACAGGTCGCGCGCAAACGGCAAGCACTCCAACATAGTAGTCGTTGCGGAAGGCGTATGCTCTGCCGACGAATTTGCAAAACAGCTTCAGTCTATTACTACTTATTCCGTGCGTCCCACAACAATAGGTCACGTTCAGCGCGGCGGTTCGCCTACGATGGCAGACAGAATGCTTGCCGCACAGTTCGGCAACAAGGCAGTGCGCCTTTTAAACGACGGCATAGGCAACAGGGTTGTCGGCATCCATAAGAATGAAATTATCGATATGGACATAATAGAAGCCGTCAATATGAAAAAGAAATTCAACTACGAACTTTACGAAACTCTGCAAATGATTTCAATGTAACGTAAGACGCAATGATATCGTCCTGCACGTTGCGTAAATCGGCGAGTAAATTATGATTTTATGTATCTGTTTAAGTCCCTGCATAGACGTCAACATGGAAGTGGACAGTTTAAGCGTGGGCAAATCCAATAAAATACTCAACAAAAGAATTTACTTTACGGGCAAGGCGATAAATACCGCGCGCGGACTTAAAAGGCTTGGCGCGGATGTGTATGCTACGGGTTTCATGTACGAAGGAAACGGTAAACTGTTCGAGCAGGAGTTGCATTATGAATGCGTTCCTTACAAATTCGTATGGTGCCCGGGGCGCGTGCGCGAAAATTACAAATTTGTAGACAATAAATCTATGCTCACGGAGGTTGACGACATAAGCCCCGAAGTGAGCGAAGATAAGAAAGCCGAGCTTATAAGGCTTGTGCACGCCCTTGCAAAGAAGAGCGAGGCTGTAGTTTTATCAGGCGGACTGGCAAAAAGCATGCCGCCTTCGTATTACGGCGAAGTACTTTCTGCAGTGCCTCAAGGCGTAAAAAAGATTGTCGATACGTCCGGCGAAAGGCTTTTTGAAGCTTTGCGTTGCGGCGTTGATATCATTAAGCCCAATCTTCAGGAACTTCAGAACTCGCTCAAAATGAGCATAAACAGTAAAGAAGACGCTCTTGCAGGTTGCCGCGAGCTTTTAAAGCGCGGAGCAAAATATGTTCTTCTTTCGCTCGGCAAAGAGGGCGCTATTTTAACCGACGGCAATAAAAACTATTATTGCAAAAGCATTAACGTAGCCATGAACTCCACGATAGGCGCGGGCGACGCAATGGTTGCCGCGGCGACTTTTGCGCTTGCAAGAGGCGGAAGCATGGAAGATATTCTGCGTTGCGGCGTTGCCGGCGGCACAGCGGCGGTTACAATGCCCGACAATATTACTTTCAGGCGCGAAAAATACGACGAAGTTTTAGACGGGCTTGAGGTATACGAAATTTAAATGCGTGCCATAAGGCTTGGCTATTGTTCGCCAGACCGTACGGAGGTTTATTTATGTGGGATGAAACCAGACCTTTAAAACTTATGAAGGCGCTTTCTTTCGACGCTTTCAGCATGCAACACATCATTGATACCGATAAATATTTTGCAGGCGAAATTAACGGCACCGATATGTGCGGAATTTATGCGCCTTTCTGCAAATTCTGCTCCAAGTGGGTAGAAAATCCCTGTGTTACTGCATACAGAATTTTCGAACGCATGTCTACGGTATGCCCTATGCTTGATGCGACTGGGCTTGATGATGCACGCGTCGTTCAGGCGGTTACCGATGTAGACAAGTACCTTGCAAGCCAGAGCTTAGGCTTAGACTTGTGCGGAAGATATGCGCCTTTCTGCGCAGTATGCGATAAGTCTCAGCCCGCGCCCTGCGGACAGGCTTACTTAAGGCTTAAAGCGGTAGAAAATTTCTCTACCAAAGCAGTAGCGACGCAGTCAGGCGGTGAACTTGTAATAAATATGCCCCGCTGGGACGAAGCTCTTACCCAGGTACTCGATGAAGCCGTAGAGGCTGAACCCGTAGCGGATAATGCGGCGGTAGCGGCC
>CAJLLH010000029.1 GCA_905207385.1 uncultured Eubacteriales bacterium | reverse complement strand
ATATTGCGTTTTTTGCAGAAAATTACGGTCTGCGGCGAGCAATTTTCGCCGCACGAAGATAACTTTAAAAATCAGACGCCGCTTTTTATCATCTTGTTGTAACCGAGCGTATCAAACCCAAGTCTTTTATACAAAGATATAGCGCGGACATTTTCAGGCTCTACTTCAAGCATATAGCGCGCGGCGGGGAAATTTTTGAACACGTATTCAAAAAACTGTCTGCCGAACCCGTGCGAACGGAAATCTTTGCGGACATAAAGTTCGTCGAAAAGTATGCTCATTCCTCCCGCCTCCTGCGAGTAAATAAAGCATATTATGCCGTAACCAGCCACCTTTCCGCCTTCTTCAAAAATAAAGCACTTTGCATGCGTGCCGCGAAGATACTCTTCAAACGCCCTTTCGCGGTAGGCGGCGGGGATATCTGAAAGTACTGCGGGCGAAGAATAAAAATCTGCCGACATTTCAAGGTATTCTTCCCTGTCGCTTTGCGCAATTTCGCGTATTATCATAATAATCCTCACTTTTGCGGGCAACGCACAATGCGCCCGCTTATTTTAAAACAGCCGTACGCAAAACTGCGGACGGCTGCCTGTTAATTCGCATATATATGCGGGGCAATGCCGTAAAATGCGGCAACGTCCTTTTTTTATTCAAGCGCAATCAAAGTCCGGCAAGCTGCTTTTCAATGCGCTCTTTCATCTCGATATATTTTTCGAGCTTAGCCCTCTCCTCGTCTACGAGCTTTTTGGGCGCTTTTGCCATAAATCCGCTGTTGTTGAGCTTGCCGTCGGCGCGCTTGATTTCGGACATTACCTTATCGAGCTCGGCTTCGAGCCTTGCGCGCTCCTTGGTAAGGTCAACGAGGTCGCCCATGGGAACGAGCACGGTTGCGCAGCTTACCACCTTGGCGGCGGCGTTTTCGCCCGCTTCTTCAGCGGAATTTACAAATATAATTTCAGACGCACCCGCAAGGCGCTTTATGCTGTCCTCATTGGCGGAAATTACTGCCTTTGCTCCGCTTACAAGGTAAAGCTTAACCTTTTTGGAGGGCGCGCAACCCGTTTCGGTCTTTAACGCGCGCACAGCTTTTATTATATCCATTACGCCTTCGAACGCTGCCGCTTCCTTGCGGTAGGTGCGGCGGGAATTGTAGCGGGGATATGCCGCAAGCATTATTCTGCCGTTTGCCGTAGGCATTTCGGAATAAATTTTTTCGGTAACGAAGGGAACGAAGGGGTGCAGAAGTCTGAGCGCCGCGTCGAGCACGTAAACGAGCACGGCAAGCGCGCCGTCCTTTTTAGCCTCGTCGTCAGACCAAAGCGCGGACTTGGTAAGTTCGATATACCAGTCGCAGAAATCGTCCCACATAAAGTCGTGAGCCGTCTGGCAGGCAATGCCGAGTTCGAATTTATCGAGCGCAAGCGTTACGTCCCTTATTGCCGACTGCAGTTTTGAAATTATCCACTTGTCTGCGTGGGTGAGCTTTACTTCCTTTATGTCCTTTATCTTTCTGCCTTCGCAGTTGGTAAGAACGTACCTGCTGGCGTTCCAGATTTTGTTTATGAAGCCCGCCGCGGACTGAACCTTTGCGTCGGAGAAGCGGATATCGTTGCCCGTGGAAACGCCCTGAATGAGCGAGAAACGGAGCGCGTCCGCGCCGTATTTATCTATTATGACGAGCGGGTCTATGCCGTTGCCGAGCGATTTGGACATCTTTCTGCCCTGCTCGTCGCGCACAATGCCGTGCATCAGAACGTAGCGGAAAGGCACTTTGCGCATATGCTCTATGCCCGAGAAAATCATGCGGGCAACCCAGAAGAATATTATGTCGTAACCGGTTACGAGCACGTCGGTGGGATAGAAATACTCGAGGTCGGAGGTATCTTCGGGGAAGCCGAGCGTGGAGAACGGCCACAGCGCGGAGGAGAACCAGGTATCGAGCACATCCTCGTCCTGACGGATATTTTTTGAATGGCACTTAGGGCATTCGGTCGGGTCTTCCTTGGCGCAGATGACTTCGCCGCAGTCGTCGCAGTACCATATGGGAATGCGGTGTCCCCACCAGAGCTGACGGGATATGCACCAGTCTTTTACGTTATCCATCCAGTTGTAGTAAATTTTTGCAAACCTTTCGGGGATGAACGTAGTCTTTTTATCCATAACCGCGTTGATTGCGGGGCGCGCGAGCGGCTTCATTTTAACGAACCACTGCTTGGAAACCATAGGCTCTATGGCGGTATGGCAACGGTAGCAATGACCGACGCTGTGGGTGTGCGGCTCTATTTTTACAAGATTGCCAAGCGTTTTAAGCTCTTCCACCACCGCCTTGCGGCATTCGTACCTGTCCATTCCGCAGTATTTGCCCGCAAGTTCGTTCATCGTGCCGTCTTCGTTCATTACGCAGACCACGTCAAGGTTATGCCTTAAGCCTACCTCGAAGTCGTTGGGGTCGTGCGCGGGAGTGATTTTAACGCAGCCCGTGCCGTACTCCATGTCTGCGTGTTCGTCGGCAACTACGGGAATGGGTTTGTTGAGTATGGGAAGAATTACGTTTTTGCCGATATATTTTTTATAGCGTTCGTCCGCAGGGTTCACGGCAACCGCCGTATCGCCGAACATAGTTTCGGGACGGGTGGTTGCGACTATGAGCCCTTCGGTATCCGAACCTTCAACAAAATACTTAAGGTGCCAGAAGCAGGAATCTTCGTCGGTGTATTCCACTTCCGCGTCGGAAAGCGCGGTGCGGCATTCGGGACACCAGTTTATTATTCTGTTGCCGTGGTAGATAAGTCCCTTGTTGTAAAGGTTAACAAAAACCTCCCTCACCGCGCGCGAACATTTTTCGTCCATGGTGAAGGCGAGGCGGGACCAGTCGCACGAAGCGCCCATCGTCTTGAGCTGGGTAATTATTCTGCCGCCGTACTTTTCCTTCCAGTCCCACGCGAGCTTCAAAAACTCCTCGCGGGTAAGGCTGTCCTTTTCAATGCCCTGCTTTTTGAGCTGTTCTACTATTTTAACCTCGGTTGCAATCGAAGCGTGGTCGGTGCCGGGCAGCCAGAGCGCGCAGTAACCCTGCATGCGCTTGAATCTTATCAGAGTATCCTGGTAGGTTTCATCCAGCGCGTGGCCCATGTGCAGCTGACCCGTGATGTTGGGCGGGGGCATCATTATAGTGAAAGGAACTTTATTGTCGTCCCTTTCTGCGCGGAAGCAGCCTTCCTCTTCCCATGCCTTGTATATCTCGCTCTCGAAGGACTTGGGATTGTACGATTTTTCCATAGTTACCTCTTTAAATAAACAAAACAGGCAGAACTTCCCGCCCGCTTTTATAAATTCGTATATACAGCTTCAATTATAAACCAAAGGGCGCGGGTTGTCAAACATAACTTGCCGCGCATAAACTGTAGCATATAAATTTTTTGAAAGATAAGGAGTAATTTCTTCACATGAAAAAAAAGCTTACAGCAATTTTCGTCGCCGTCTGTGCGACGCTTGCGATACCCCTTTCGCTTGCAGGCTGCGCGGACGGCTCTGACGTGGTTAAAATAAACGAAGTTACCCACTCCGTTTTCTACGCGCCGATGTACCTTGCGGAAGCGCTCGGCTACTACGAAGACGAAGGTTTTGAAGTGGAATTCACCAACGGCGGCGGCGCAGACAACACAATGGCGGCAGTTCTTTCCGGCTCTGCCGACGTAGGCTTCTGCGGACCCGAAGCGGCGCTGTACATAGCCATAGGCGGCTCTTCAGACTCGCCAAAGGTTTTCGGTCAGCTTACAAAGCGCGACGGCAGCTTCCTTGTTTCGCGCAAGGCAGAACCCGATTTTAAGTGGTCTGACCTTGACGGCAAAGAAATACTCGCAGGGCGCAAAGGCGGCGTTCCCGCAATGACGTTTGAATACGTCATAGAAGAGCTGGGCATAAACGCTTCTTTGAACTACGACGTGGACTTCAACTACATGACTGCGGCTTTTGAAAGCGGCATAGCCGATTACTGCACCATGTTTGAGCCGACCGCCAGTGATTACGAGGCCGAAGGCAAGGGTTACATTGTTGCTTCCGTAGGCGAACAGTCTGGCGAAATACCCTACACCTGTTTTGCGGCGAAACAGAGCTATATAGATAAAAATCCCGACAAAATCGAAGGGTTGCTCCGCGCCGTTACAAAAGCCATAAAATTTGTAATGGAAAACGACGCCGCGACGGTTGCGGAATATCTTACGTCTTACTTTGACGGCACGTCGGAAGAAAGCATTGCCAATTCCGTGCAGGCTTACAAGGACATAGACGCGTGGGTTACCAATATGGCTATGGAAGAAGCCGCTTTCACTAGGTTGCAGGACGTTATAGAAAACTCCGGCGAACTTGAGCGGCGCGTGGATTTTGACGAACTCATTCTCACCGAAACGGCGCAGAAAGTTTATGAAGAAGTGTACAGATGAGCCTTAAATTCATAGATGTAAGTTACACATACCACACATTATCGGGCGAAACGCTGGCAGTGGAAAACCTTAATTTTTCCATTGAAGAAGGTCAGTTTGTCTGCGTTATAGGCCCTTCGGGCTGCGGCAAAAGCACCATACTTTCGCTGGCGGCGGGGCTTATAGCGCCTTCATCGGGCAAGGTGGAACGCGGCGGCGGTCAGTTCGGATACATGTTGCAGACAGACGCGCTTTTCCCCTGGCGCACGGTGGAAGAAAATATTTTTCTGCCGCTTGAAATCAAGAAAAAGAATACGCCGCAGATGCGCAAAAACGCGCTGGCGCTGGCAGAAAAATACGGGCTTGAAGACTTTCTGAAAAAGAGCCCCACCCAGCTTTCGGGCGGAATGCGGCAGAGGGTCGCGCTTATACGCACGCTGGCGGCACAGCCGCAGACGCTGCTTTTAGACGAACCTTTTTCCGCGCTCGATTACCAGACGAGGCTTGCCGTGTGCGACGACGTGCACGACATAATAAAAAGCGAAAAAAAGACGGCGCTTTTAGTCACGCACGACATTTCCGAGGCGATAGCGCTTTCCGATAAGGTTATAGTACTTTCCGCAAGACCCGCGCGCGTTGTGGGCGAACACCTGATAGACTTCGGCGAAGGCAGTCCCAAAAAGCGCAGAAACAGCGGAAAATTTGCGGGAATGTTCGAAATTTTAAGGCGCGAACTCGGGCTGTAAGTTTCGCCGCGGATATGCCTAAAATTAGGCATATCCGCGGCGGAATTGCGGCGGAAAACCGCCTTTGCCCCGCATATATGGCTTAATTAATCAAAAAAATCAATTACACGTACCGCTATGAAAAACGCAAAAAACAACAATTATTCCGTACAGCACGCGCTGTACCTTAAAAAAATAAGACGCAACAAAATTACAGTACACATCGTGCGCGCCGCAATACTCGTTGCGCTGGTGGGACTGTGGGAATTGTTTGCGCAGGTCGGAGTTTTCGACCCATTTATTACAAGTTCGCCTTCGCGCGCGGCGGCTACAATAGCCGACCTTGCCGTGGCGGGCACGCTCTTTTACCACATAGGCATAACGCTTATGGAAACCCTTGTAGGCTTCGTTATAGCCGTCGTTGCGGGATACCTTATCGCCGTTCTTCTGTGGCTTAACGACGGTGTAAGGAGAATATTCGAACCCTACATAGTAGTTTTAAACGCCCTGCCTAAAATTGCGCTCGGTCCGCTTATCATAATCTGGATGGGCACGGGATATACCGCGATTATTTTTATGACGATACTCGTAAGCATTATCGTGTGCATAATGAATATGCTGGCGGGCTTTGTAGACGTAGATAAAACAAAACAACTGCTGCTGCGTTCAATGGGCGCGGGCAAGGCGGCTATGCTTTTAAAACTTATTATACCCGCCTCCCTTCCCGCTTTCATGAACACGCTCAAAGTCGCGGTGGGGCTTGCGTGGATAGGCTCGATAATGGGCGAATATATAGTTTCGCGCGCAGGGCTTGGATATCTGATAGTTTACGGCGGTCAGGTTTTCAAACTTGACCTTGTTATGGCGGCAACTTTCATACTCTGCCTTCTGGCGGGCGGAATGTATGCAATAGTCGCGCTTGTTGAACGCCTTGTAATCAGTCGCCGCGGCGGCTGATTTTACCCGTTGCTTTCAGCTGATAATTGCGGCATATTGCCGCACGTTTTATTAAAAGAATGCCGCGGCGGGGAATAAAATTCCTCGCCGCGGCAGATTAATTTTATGTTACCGTCCGCACGCTGACGCGCAGACGGTTAACACTAAAATACAGCGCATTAAAATTATCTGAGTCCGCAACAACCCGAAGCTGTTTATACCGCGTCAGCCGCCTTGAAAAAGCGCTCCCTTTCCCTGCGGTTAAGCCCCTTCATTGCGTTAAGTTCGCGGAAAATCTGTTCGGAAGACTTAAACTCAGCCGACCTTAAAGCGGCGTCGGAAATTATATTTTCCGAGCGGCGGAACGCGCCCTCGCCCTCCCTTACAATCTCAGTTTTTCCGCGCATGCTGATAATCTCTTCGCCCGAATGTCTGTTTCTTATAAGCTCCTTCTGCCTGTCAACATATCCGAAAAACGTCATATCTGATACCTCCGTGTCATTTACGCCTTTAATTCTATACTATATACTTGACATATGTTGTCATATATGATAAAATTTTTTTAAACTTTTAAAAATTATTTCAAGTGTGCAAAAGCCGATATCGCGCATTGCAAACAAGCTTTCCGCCGTGTGAAATATGTATATTTATTGCGGACAGGTTTTATGCACGCAAAAAGCGCGGTAACTTAAAAAGACTTTCTGCGCCAGGCTTTAAGGAGGGAAACATGAAGTATCAGATAATGGTCAAAATGCTTATGCTGCTGTTGTCGCGGCGGAAGGTAAGCGCAAGGGAAATTGCCGACCGCTACGAAATATCCGTGCGGAGCGTTTACCGATACATAGAGGAGCTGTGCGTTGCAGGCATACCCATAGACGTTGCGCGCGGCAGATACGGCGGAATTATGATTGCCGACACTTACCGTCTGCCCGTGGGGTACTTTACAAAAGATGAATACACCGCGGCGGTAAATGCGCTTACGGCTATGGCTTCGCAGGTCGGCGACGAGGCGATACTGACCGCTCTGGAAAAGCTTCAGCGCCAGTCCAAAAGCGAAAACGCCGACCGTTCGGTAAGCGGCGGAATCATAGTGGACGGCGGCACTTGGGGCGACACAAAAAACTTTGCCGATAAAATGCAGGTTTGCGAACGCGCCGTGGAAGAAAGTCTGAGCCTTGATATAGACTATATTTCGCGCACGGGCGAACACAGCCGCCGCATAATCGACCCGCACGTGCTGATTTTCAAGCAGAATATATGGTACGTGTACGCTTTCTGCCACACGAAGCAGGACTTCCGCACATTCAAAATAGGCAGAATAAAAAACGCGCGCTACACGGGCAAAACGTTTGAAAAGCGCAAGGTTACTCGCGAAGAAATACCCCTCAACTTCCGCTACCGTTCTGACGAGCTCACCGAAATAAGCCTTGAAATTGAAAAGGACAAGCTGCCCGACGTCGAGGAATGGATAGGCATAGACAACATCGAGCCCCGCGGCGAAAAATTTGTTGCGGAAGTTTCCATGCCCGACGACGAAGTGCTTGTAAACAAAATTTTAAGCTTCGGGGGCGGAGTAAAGGTAACCTCTCCCGCCTCTCTGCGCGACAAAGTAATCGCCGCTGCCAGAAAAATTATTGACACTGTATAATAAAATTAAACGGAAGAAAATTTTAGCATTGAGTGCGGCATATATGCTAACAAAGCAACTGCAAGCATTTTGCCAGCACCTGACCGAAAGTTAAAATTGATATTTGGTATGCAAAAAAGCGGAGGTTGTGCACCTCCGCTTAAAGTTTATTAACATATCTGCCCCTGCTTTAAGTCCGATTAAAAAATATGTAACTATAACGCCGGAATGAAAAAACAGATTTAATTTAAGAAACGCCTTGCTTATTATTTTTAATTGACAACGCCGCCCGCATTTGCTAAAATAATAAAGCTTTATTTGTTAAAGCTTGCAGAAATTTACCTTAAAGGATTATTATTGTTGCCGCTTTATTGTGGCGGGCGTGTAAGCTGCGTCAGCGACAGAACAGCGATTGTTGCGCTGTGCGCCAATCGCGTCAAACCGTTGAACGGGTTTCAAGAAAAATTTAATATTGTGGAGAGATGGCAGAGCGGTCGAATGCGGCGGTCTTGAAAACCGTTGAAGTGAGAGCTTCCGGGGGTTCGAATCCCTCTCTCTCCGCCAGTAAGAACCTAAATCGAACCCTCGGTTTAGGTTCTTTTTCTTTATTCTTTTCCGCTTTTATTATTGTTTGCTTGAAATTCATCGATGTTTTTGATATAATTTCAATATGGATTGGTTTAATTATTACGGACTTGCCATAATGGCGGTCATTATGATACCTAATATAATTTATGCAGTAAAGCACAAAAATCAAGTGGTCGTTTATGATAACAAGGCGGCTATTATTTTTGAGCAAATCGGCAGATATGGCTGTTTTGCCTTTATGATATTCAATATTCCGTACACATATATCGGCTTTTGGTTTTCTTTTGGGAAAATATTTTACATAACCGTCAATGCAGTTTTACTTTTGGGGTATTGTATATCTTGGAGTGTGTTGCGGAATAAAAATGGTATCGTAAAAGCTCTGTTGCTTGCTATAATACCATCATCGGTTTTTATTGTATCAAGTATACTTATTGCAAGTATTCTTTTATTTGTATTTGCCGTTATTTTTGCAGTAACGCATATCCTTATTTCTATAAAGAGCGCAAAGACGGAAAATACGAACGAGCCGAAAATAAAAAAGAAAACAATTATTTCGGTTATAGCGGTATTATTGAGTGTGGCTTTGATTTTTGTTGGCACATTGGGCGGACTGCTTGTTTATCAACAAAGCAGTTTCGGCAAACTTAAAAATATGTCATCGTTGGATATGATTGAATATTGTTGTTCAGATAAAAACACTAAAATAAGTGTTGCATTCATTGAAAACGGTGAAATCACATATCATATTTACAGCCAAAACGGCGAAGAAACAAACATCTACGATTACGAAATCGGTTCGATTAGTAAAACTTTTGTCGGTGCATTGTGTGCAAAAGCCATAAATGAAAATAAACTAAGTTTGACAGACAGTATTGCGAAATATCTTGATTTGGGAAATGATAAATATTACCCGACAATAGAGAGGCTTTTAACGCATACATCGGGTTACGCCGCTTATTATTTTGAAAGTTCTATGATTGGCAACAAATTTGCGCATATCACGAACGATTTTTACGGTATAGGTAAAGATAAAGTTCTGCATAGAGTGCAGAACATTGTGCTTGAAAATAAAGATTATCCGTTTGTATATTCTAATTTCGGCATATCGGTTTTGGGACTTGTTTTGGAGAGCATTTATAGCGACAGTTTTACAAACATTATGAATGACTTTATCCGAAATGACTTGCACTTGCAAAATACGCAGGCAGCAAAACAAAACGGTAATCTCAATAAGTATTGGAAGTGGAAACAAAACGACGGTTATATTCCGGCAGGTTCAATTATTTCAAATATTAAAAGTATGGCGATTTATTTGCAATTATATATGAATAATACCATTTCATATTTGCCGATGACTTATTCCAAAATAAAAGATATAAATGCTAACCAAGCAGCCTACGAAGCAATGAATATTCGCATGGACAGCGTAGGTATGACTTGGATGTTGGACAATAAAAACGATATTATTTGGCATAACGGTGCAACTACCGATTTCAACAGTTATATAGGATTTACTCAGGACAGGCAGCGTGGTGTTGTAATTTTAAGCAATTTGAGCGCAAATGATAAAATTTCAATGACGGTAATCGGGGCAAAACTTTTGACGGAACAGTTTGATTTATAAAATTCGATTTACGTTACTAACGCTCCACCAAAAAAAGGCTTCCTTTCAGGAAGCTTTTTTTTGTGTTATTTAAGCAATTGAGAGGGATTCGAGGGGGGAGTCGCGAACGGGAGAGAGCGGTTTGCTCCGCCACTTGGACATAAGTCTATTACATCCGCAAACCAAACAGCGGACACCCGCTGTTTGACGGGGCGCGCCGCTGAAGGCGAGAATCCCTCTCTCTCCGCCAAAAAAAAGGCTTCCTTTCAGGAAGCTTTTTTTGTTACGTTTAATAAAACCTGAGACGGAATTAAACAATTGATAAGCTTTGGTAGCGAACAACAGTCCCCCACTTATAAAAACAATAGTTACTTCCACTCATAAGCCGCTCAACAAACAAAAAATATTTTCGTATAAAAATCAATTTTGGTATTGAAAAACGCACACGAATGAGTTATAGTATTTACAGTATAAATAAGGGAGACAAAATATCATGAGACCCAAAAGCAGAAACCCCTTTCCTCTGCTAATTTTTGCAGGCGTAATACTTTTAGTTTCAATAGTCTTATTCGTGTTGGCGGCAACAGAAGGCGACTCTTCTGACGGTTTCGGATATATGGTTATCGGAGCTTTGATATTTATTATTGCAATAGCTTGCGCGTGCCTTGGCTTATCGCTGCAAATGCGCTACAAGCGCTTTAAAGCAAACCTTGCAAACCCCGATTCCATGGCAAGCAAGCTGACAAGCGAAAACAGCAAGTACGACTTTTACGAGGCAGTGCCCGACGCGGGCGAGCAATCCACCAAAAGGGCGATAACCAATATAGTTGGTGCGGCAAGCTTTATATTCCTCGGGGCAGGTCTATTTTCTTTCGGCAGGAAAAACACTATAGACGTTTTTGTTTCTGACGAAGAAGTAGTTTTAAACCAGAGAGAAAATTCCGCTTACGACGAAAACAAGATGATTCGCTTAAACGCCGACGTCATAGACAAGTTTTTTATAGCTACTAAAGGCAGATACGACCGTGTTTTGCTTTCACTAAAGGGCGGAGAAATTTTTGAACTGGATATTTCTAACGCCAGATACAAGTCAGATAAAATACGAGCAAGTTTCGACAGGCTGAAAATAGGTTGCAGTTGCGCTACAACAGAAGAAAACGCAGACGTTTTTTCAGACTTCACCGTTTAAAAAATTAATTGAGGCAGGCCTGTCGGCAATCATGGTAGCCCATCTGAATGTCAAAGCTCTCGATTCATCCGGCATGCCGGCTTCCTTATCCGCAGCCGTCATCGACCGGTATTTAAAAGACAGCCTGAAATTCAACGGCCTGTGCTTCACCGATGCCATGAACATGAAAGGCGTAACCCGGGGACGGGAACGAGGAGAAGCAGAGGTTGCAGCTTTACTGGCAGG
>CAJLLH010000028.1 GCA_905207385.1 uncultured Eubacteriales bacterium | reverse complement strand
ATGATTTCTAAAATTTTGGCCTGTCTTGCGTTTCTGTACACTTATCTGCTCCATTTAGTAAGTTTAGAAAGTAATTTATCAAAGAAATTAACCTTGCCCGAGGTTATAAATTCTGTGACATACTGCGATTTGGTAACTTTTACCTCTGAAAAACCTTCGTATTCCCCGACCACCACGCCGTCTACGCATACATTTACAGAAGTGTTTTCTTTGCTGTAAAAAAGCTTAAGAACTGAACCGCCGGAAAAGACTATCGGTCTGGAATGAAGGGAATGCGCACATAGCGGCGTAAGTATAAATGCGTCCAGATCGGGCGTAAGCACCGAACCTCCCGCAGCAAGCGAATATGCAGTAGAACCCGTGGGCGTGCTGACTATAATTCCGTCGGAAAGATAGTTGTCCACGAGCGAGCCGTCTATCGTTGCCGTAAGGCTTATGGTATTGCTGTACTTTTTGCCGTAAGTGTTGCGCTGTATAACAACGTCGTTAAGGGCAAGGCAGCTTTTACCACCAATTTCAACGTCGAGCATGCTCCGCTTTTCGGTTAAATAATTACCGTCGCACAAGAGAGTTATCGCCTCGTCAAGCTTCTCCTGCTCGAACTCGGCAAGAAATCCCATATGCCCGTAATTAATTCCCATAATCTTTATGCCGCGGCGGGCACAATCTGCCGCAACGGTAAGAATTGTTCCGTCACCGCCGAGAACCATTAAAAGGTTTATCCCGTCAAGCTCTTCGCGAGAGCGCACGGCGGAGCAACTTATGCCGTAATCGGAAAGACGTTCCTTTATGTAGCGAACATATCTCAGATTATCGGGCAGGTATTTTTCGTTACAGTATATCCCCACATTCATAACAATTACATTATATACCAATTTATGCAAATATGCAATAAAGTCCGCAAAATTTTTGCTGTTTTTGCGGACTTTTTATTAAAAATATTTATTTGTACGCAAGTTTATGCGTAAACATACATTGTCTAAAGCGCATTTACCGTCTTTTTAAAATCACAGCGCTGCGTTTTTTATAAGTTTTGAAAAATCAACCGCTCTGCCGCCCTTTTCAAGCAGAATTACGTATTCGGTATTCTTGCCTTTAACTATGGGCGCAGTAGTAAGATTTACGGGAGCCAGATTGCACTTAACGCTGAAATCATAAATCTTTTCTATTATGCGGCGGTGCTTATCTGCGCCGCGCACAATTCCGTTTTTGCCAACGTTGCGGCTTTCGCATTCAAACTGGGGCTTTATAAGCGCAAGAACGTGTTTTCCGTCGCATAACACTTCGCTTACCGCATCTAAAAGATAAGTCAGGGAAATAAAGCTTACATCTATGGTAATGCCGTCAAGCGTTTCCGCAAACAAATTCTTGTTAAGGTTGCGGGCATTGAAATTATCTATAACGACAACTTCTTTATCAAGCAAACTTTTATCGAGCTGACTTTCGCCAACGTCTATGCAATAAACTTTTTTCGCGCCTGACTTTAAAAGGCAGTCGGTAAATCCGCCCGTACTGGCGCCGATATCAGCAAAAACTTTGCCATCTGCACTGAAATCAAAATCGTTCAGTGCTTTGTAAAGCTTATAGCCGCCCGCAGAAACAAAAGTCGTCTGCTCCTCCGCTATCTGCACGTCGTCGCCGTCTTTGACTGCATAAGAAGGCGGCTGAACTTTGCCGTTTACTTTCACCGAACCGCGCTCTATAGCCGCAACTGCTTTATTGCGCGAACCAAATTTTTCAGAAAGGTATTTATCAAGCCTCATACCGATTTTATAATATAATCTGCTATTGCGTCCACGCTCAGACCGTAGTCATCCATAAGTTCGTCGACCCCGCCCTGCTCTATGAAAGTATCCGCATAACCGAAAACCTTAACGCGCTTGGCGCTTGCAGAATAATACTCGGCAACAAGCGAACCGAAGCCTCCCGCCGCCATATTATCTTCTACGGTTAAAACAACATTTTCTTTTAAAGATGCGAGCATTTTTTCATCCATAGGTTTTACAAATCTCGCATTTATCACCGATGCGCTGACGCCCTTTATTTCGGCTTTTTCTGCCGCCGCAAAAGCTCTTGCTATAGCGCGTTCGCCGCAGGCGAGAACGGCAACGCGGCCGTCCCCTTTTTTCAGAAGTTCCCACGTACCAGCCTCTACTTTTTTGACAGGTCCGAAGCTGTGCGTGCACGCGCGCGGATAGCGTATTGCAAGCGGCTTGCCGTAACCCGCGCTAAATTCAAGCATTGCGGCGAACTCATCTTTGTCCTTAGGCACGGCTATCGTAAGTCCCGGAACAGGCACGAGAAAGGAAAGGTCGAAAACACCCTGGTGCGTTTCTCCGTCCGCGCCAGATATTCCCGCACGGTCGATACACATAGTAACGGGCAGATTCTGACTGCATATGTCGATGATAATTTCGTCGAACGAGCGCTGAAGAAATGTAGAATAAACGGCGTAATAAGGTTTATAGCCCTCCGCCGCCATTGAAGCGCACAAAATAGTAGCGTGCTCCTCGCAGATACCTACGTCGACAGCTCTTTCGGGATATTTTTCAAAGAACGGATTAAGACCAAGGCTACCCGTCATTGCGGCGGTAACAGCGACAATCTTATCATCCTTTGCCGCAATCTCTGTAAGAGTTTTGCCGAGCACTGAAGAATACTCGACCGCGGGAGCAGACGGACTGCCTGCGCCTATGCCGTGAGTGGCCTCGGGATGTTCTTCGCAGAAACTGTAACCCTTGCCCTTTTTGGTTAAAACGTGAAGAATTACAGACTGAGTTTTTAGCTTTTCCTTTATAATTTTAAGCCGCGAAATCATAACGGCAAGGTCGTTGCCGTCGTAAACGCCGTCGTATTCAAAGCCAAATTTTTCAAAAATGCCCGCGCGGCGGTTTTTATGGTACTGCTCTTCCGCGTCTGCGCTTAAAACTTCAAGATATTCGTGCATGCTTCCTACTGTAGGCGAAATAGACATGCCGTTATCGTTTATTATTACAAGGATATTGGTTTTAAGCGGTTTCAGGCTGTTGAACGCCTCGTAAACGAGACCGTTATTGAACGAACCGTCGCCGATTACCGCAATTACCGCATAATCGCCGCCCGAAAGATCGCGCGCCTTGGCTATGCCCAGAGCCGCCGAAACCGAAGTGCCTGCATGACCTGTATTGTAACAGTCGAACTCGCTCTCTTCACGCTTGGGGAAACCTGAAAGACCGCCCCTTTTCCTCAGCGTAGGGAAAGAATCTTCCCTTCCCGTAAGCATTTTATGCGTATAGCACTGATGACCTACATCGAATATTATTTTATCTTCGGGAAAATCAAACACGTAATGCAGAGCGACGGTAAGTTCGACCATTCCGAGGTTGGAAGAAAGATGTCCGCCGTTTTGTATCACGTATTTTATTATCTTTTTGCGAAGCTCTTCACAAAGCGCATTCAGCTCCGTCAGACTCATCGATTTGAGCTGTGCGCCCGTAATATTTTCAAACATCGATTCCCCTTGAAAACTTACTTTTCCTTTACAAAAAAGGTTGTGAATTTGGCAAAGCCGAAGGCTATCTGACTGTTGTACTTAAGCGCAATTGGTTTAGCGAAAGCCTTGCCGCCTACAGTAAGCGCGCTTATTACGGCGCTTATCATTATTGAAATAACCATACCCTCTACAGAGTCGTTCACAATGAAGAACCCAGCGAGCACGGCGCCTGCAGAACCGCTGACGATGCCACAGATATCGCCGATAACGTCGGAGAAGATACTGCCTATTTTTTCAGCATGTTTGCAGAACGAAACGGCGCGCCTTGCGCCCCTTATTTTTCTTGACGCCATGGCGTTGAAACCGTCGACATCGCACGAAACTACGGCGTTGGCTATAATATCGCAACCGACGTTGAGAACAAGCAGCACCACGAGCACAATTATGCAGACATATATAGGGCTGCCGTTTACTGAAATTTCCGTAAGCAGGCTGAAAAGTACGCTGAGAATGAAAGACAGAATGAGTATCGTAAGCCCCCAGCTGAGCCATACGGGCACTTTTTTCTTCTTTTTCCCCTTATGCTTTTTAGAATCCTGCTTTTTCTGCCCCTTTGCCGATTTTATATCGGCGGGCGCAGCATCGTCAGGCGATAACGCTTCGCGTGCGGCATCGCCGTCTTTTTTAACTTCGTCTGAAGTTTTTGGGTCTCCGCCGTCTGCGGCGGAATGCAATTCGTTTTCCATAAAAATTCCGCATTAAATAAAATACGCACAAATAATTTGTGCGTAAAAAAGTAAATATGAAGTGGCTTATATTAAATAAACTTTGCGGCTTTAGGTTCGGTAGGATTTCCCCCGCGCTCACTTCCCGTCACCGAAGAAGCAGTTTCCTTTTAAGAGTGCGGTTGCATAGTCGCCTGATGCACAACCGAATCGCCACTGAGTCCACACCGTAATCTCTAATACGTTGACAGTCTAGAAGCTTTCCTTGACAGCTGATGCAGGGTTTATCCTCTTTTGCAAAATCAATTTCAAACAGCGATAGCTTAAACGGCGTGGCCGCGCCGAATAAAACTTAGATCTGCTATCCGCTGATTTCACTCAAGGCAGGCTACTCTGTACCGAGCTTGCGCCCGGCAGCAGGTTTATCCGCAAGCGATATTGCGGCCTCCGCGGTAAATGGGTTGGCTGTCATATGCCGTTATGCAGTTCCCATAAACCTTTACTCCCAGCACCCACCCGCTTTTGGGCAAAGCAAGCAGATACCAGAAACTTCATAGATATGCCCTACGACGGTCTTTTACCCCCGTCTTCACATCTGCAACATCTGACTAGAATACTGCGCCACTTGATATTACAATATATATATTACCACACAACACAAAAAATGTCAAATGAAATTTTTCAGCCGTCGCGGTGGCGCACAAAGTCCACTACATCCTTTAAAAACTGCGTGTCGCCGTCTATGCCCTCAAGAATGCCGAGGCACTTATCGAATAAAATATCGGCAAACACGCGGCACTGGTCTGCGCCGTAGAACGTTGCATAGGTAAGCTTGTTTTCTTCCCTGTCTTTACCGACAGATTTGCCTGTCTTGTCGAACTTTCCTTCTTCGTCAAGAATGTCGTCCACAAGCTGGAAAAGCCTGCCCAAATCTTCGCCGAACTGCCTCAGTTCAAGAAAATACTTACCGCCGGCAAGTATTGCTGGAACGGCAAGCGCCGCGGAAATAAGTTTGCCCGTCTTGTTCTTTACTATGAAGTCGAGCATATCCGCCGTTCTTATGCCTTTTTCCGCGCTGTACAAATCAGCCGACTGACCGGCTATCATGCCCTTAACGCCCGCGCAGTTGCACATGAACTTTGCGGCATCGGCAAAATACTTGCCGTCTGCGCACTTTTCAAAAAGCAGATAATAAGCGGTGTTAAGAAGTCCGTCGCCAGCAAGCACGGCATTGCCCGCGCCATATACTTTATGGTTGGAAGGTCTGCCCCTGCGGAAATCGTCGTTGTCCATTTCGGGCAGATCGTCGTGAATGAGCGAATACGTGTGTATAAGCTCAAGCGCAAGCGCAAAATCAATCACACCGCAGTCCTTTACGCCGAGAAGGTCGGCCGAGGCCAGCATAAGCACGGGACGGATGCGCTTGCCGCCGCTTTTTAAGCTGTATTTAAGACTTTCGTCCAGAATTTCAGGTTCGCACTTCAATTCCTCAAAAAAGGACGAAAGCCGTGCTTCAAACAAGGAAAGATATTCCCCGTATTTATCCTTAAAAGAGTACAAAGTAAGTCAGCTCCTCGTTGCGGAAAGATAAGTATTGTACATCAGCATGGTTATCGTCATAGGGCCTACGCCGCCGGGTACGGGGGTTATGAATGAACATTTTTCCTTAACGTTTTCAAAATCCACGTCTCCGCACAGCTTGCCGTTTTCGTCGCGGTTCATGCCGACGTCTATTACCACCGCGCCCTCTTTAATCATATCGGCTTTTATAAATTTGGCTTTACCGATTGCCGCCACAACTATATCGGCTTCAAGGCATTTCTGCTTTAAATCTGCCGTCCTGCTGTGGCAGAGAGTTACGGTAGCGTTTGCGTTTGTAAGAAGCATAGCCATTGGCTTGCCCACTATGTTGGAACGACCTATAACAACGGCATTCTTGCCGTTCAGGTCAATATTCTCGCTCTCGAACATCTTCATTACGCCATTCGGCGTGCATGCGACGAGGCAGGGCTCGTTCATGCAGAGTCTGCCCATATTTTCCGCAGAAAATCCGTCAACGTCCTTGGCGTAGGGTATAAGTTCAAGAATTTTTTTGCTGTCGAGATGCGCGGGAAGGGGAAGCTGCACAAGTATGCCGTTTATTTTATTGTCAACCGAAAGGCTTCTTATAAGCTCTTCCACCCTGCTCTGAGCTACTTCCTTATCGAGATAAAAAGCGTAAGACTTTATGCCAACTTCCTCGCAGGCTTTTATTTTGTTGCGCACGTAAACCTGCGAAGCGGGGTCTTCGCCTACAAGCACGACGGCAAGACCTATATCTTTGCCCGTAGCCGCCTTGTACTCTTCAACCTGGCTCTTTATGCCGCTGCGCATCTGCGCGGCAAGTTTTTTTCCGTCGATAAGTTTGTACATCCTGTTCCCTCCTGCAAAAATAAATGCGCGACTTAAGCCTTGTCTTCTATAACTGAAGCAAGAATGCCGCTTATAAACGACGCCGACTTTTCCGAAGAATAGCGCGAAGCTATGTTTGCCGCCTCGCTTACGGATACCTTGTCCGGCACGTCGTCGCAATAAAGAATTTCTGCTATAGCAATAAATAACGCGCTCCTGTCGGCGGGGAAAAGCCTCGCTTCGGGGAAAGCGTGCGACTTGCTGTCTATTATGGCAGAAATTTCTTCGCCGTGCTCTTCCACTAAGGAAAGTATTCTGTCGCAATACCTGACGTCGTCTTCATTGAGTTCGCCCGCCTTATACATTCCGCTACGGAAGCTGCGGTCTACCGGGGTAACGAACTGCGAGGAAAATAAAATTTTGAATAATGTTTCTCTTGCCTTGGTCCTCATATGCGCCCTTAAAAAAGTAAAATATTCCCTTACGCCGAAAACGACAAAGGGAATATTGTTTATTACGCTAAATTATCGGGAAAATCCACGTCCTGAACGTGCACGTTGATTTTATCCACTTTGAACTTAGTCATGGATTCCACGTTGTGCTTAATCGACTGCTGAATGCGGAATGCGAGCGAAGCCACATTGTAGCCGTAATCAACCTTTACGCTGATGTCGGCAACAATACCGTCTTTTTCAAACTCGAGCTTGACACCCTTGTTTTTATTGTTGAGCAGCGAAACGCCGTCAACCTCGTTAATTGCAAGCGCAACTATTCCGTCAACAATGCCGGTATCGTAAGTAATTTTACCCTTCTGATTCTGGGTAGGATCGTGCCTCAGATGTGCCATAAGATTTTCTCCTATACAAAGATTATAACACATCATCTTGCGTTTTGCAACAGGCTTTCCTTAAATTTCTGAATAAACGGGCATAATTGTTATATTTCCTGCCGCAACGCCCGCTTCATTTCTGAGCATATCGTAAATCGAAAGCGCAGTATCCATATCAAGTTCGTCGGAATTGATGAATACGTTTACGTTTTCAGACTCTACGCCTATGGAAACAACCGCATCGGAAAAGCCGAGCGACTTTATCATGGTTTCAAGCTGAAGTTCCTGTTCCATTACAGTTACGATATCCATCTTCATTGCAACGGCTTCGGCATACTCTTCGCTTTCGGCGTCGTACAGCTCGATTATGCTGTCAAGCTGCAAAAGCTCTTCGCTTCTGGTCGTGGTACGTTCAGAACGGTAAGTAGCAAAGTAGTTTGCCGTTGTTACGACCTCGCCCTGGGCGTTTCTGTTCTGCGCAAGCAGCACGTTTAAAACGGCGGTAAGCGCAAGCAGAAAAACAAGTGATGACATTACGATGATTTTCTTTTTCTTTGACATAAAATTCTCCTTACATTGAATATATGGCAATAATGTTTTTATTTATATCAAGCGCCGTAGATACGGCGTTCAATATATCGTTCCTTACGGCGATGCGGTCTGCGCCTTCGCACACTACCACCACGCCCGAAATAACTCCATCCTGCTCGGTTATCATAACCTCGGCATCGCCTATGCCGTCCATGCTCTCTAAAAGAGCCGTAAGCCTGAGTTCTGTATCTGTTTTGGAAAAGTCGCCCGAAACATCTTCGCTTCCGCCGAAAAACAGAAAGACAACGGCTATGAGTAAGGCTATGAGCGCGATTACTATAATAAGTTTTTTCTTTTCCTTAAGCCAGTCAGTCACTGCTTTCATATACAGTTATATTTATATAATCTGCCTCCTCCAAATATTCATAAATTTCATAAGCTAAATCTCCATACGACCCTATAAGACAAACTTCCACACTTTCCGCGTAAAATCCCTCTTCGCCGTACTCAATATTTACCGTACACCTTGACGATGCGCCGAACTCCTCTTCAAGACACTTTTCAAGCGAGGCGCTCTGGTTTTCGGAATATACAGAACAGATATACTCGTAGTCGACCATACTGTCGAACTCTTCGTCTGATATAGTAAAAAGCTTTGCGAGCGGGGAAATAAGAATGCCTATGCAGACTATTCTGAGCACAAAATTTATGGTTTTTGATAGCTTCCCCTGAGGTATTATGAATGAAACTACAACCGAAAGAAACACGGCGCCGCACGCCGTTACAAGATAAGCCGTCATATGAAACTGTTTGCCGAATTTACTATCAGCATTATGATAAGCAGATACATGAACGCCACCGTAAGAAGCCCCGCCGTAAAGCAACCGCTATCCGAAGACAAATCGGAGAACAGCGCGTACATTTCATTCTCGCCCGCCGCCTGCTATCGCGCCGACGGCTTTCAATAAAAGCGAAAAGGCTATAAGCAGAATAAGCGGACCAGCAATCTGCATAAGCAGCATTATAATTCCGCACAGCCCGACAGAATTCTTTATAAGAAGTCCCGCCGCCGTAAGAAGGTCGAACCCTCCCGATAAAAATCCGCCGACTATCGGCACAGAGTTGCCTATAATGTATTTAGTAGCTTTGAATATAACTCCGTCAAAAAGCGACGTTGCAGAGCTCTGCACCGTAAGGAATACGCTGAACACAGTAACCGTTATGCCAAGAACCCATTTTATAATTCCCTTTATAAGCTTAGACATGCCCGTAAAGGAAATCTGCGGGTTGATTTTGGACATAAAGTTGAGCACTGCCGCCGCTATCGCCGCGGGGAAGATAAAGCCGCTGATTATCTCTACTGCCGCACCCGACAGAAACACCGCCGAAGGCTGATAAATTGCCGCAGAGCCCGTTCCGCCCGTAAGGACGGTAAGAGTGATGAGTATCGGCGATATTATCTCCATCTGCTTTCTTAATAAAGTTACGCAGTCCATACACTCCGCAACTACGCCGGAAAGCGCCGAGCAGACAATTACCACTATAAGCGAATAGCAGGCAAGCTTTACTATGCGCGACGTGGACGCGCCCAGCACGCTCCCCTCCGCCGCCGAAAAAACTGCGCACAGCAGAGCAATTGCCACCACCTCGGCAAAAGCAGGCAAAAGGTTTACCACATCGAAAAATACCACAGAAAGAATTTCGTTTATGTAACCCGCGTAATCTGTTCCCGCATTGCCTTTTATAAGGTATTCTATTATTTCGCGCGCGTTGTCGCCGAAGTTGAAAAGATAGCTGTCTGAATTTTCGTCGAGGTACTTCTGTAGGTCGGAAAGGTCCAGCCCGTCCAACACGTCTTCAATATTCTGCGAAAGCTCCTCTTCGCCGTCAGACTGTTCCGCATATGCGGAAATCGTAGGCACAAGCGCAAGAATAAGAAAAAACAGCAAAGACGCAGCCAGAAGCACGACAGCGCTCTTTTTTACTCTGAATTTTTTCATACCAGTTCTATAAGGGATACAATTACATCGTAAAGGCTTTGAAGCACGGGAACAGAAACTATAAAAATTACAATTCTGCCGCACATTATAAGCTTGTCCGCAATGCTTTCGTAACCCAGGTCCTTAACCGACGATGCCGTCAGCTCAACTATGTAGCCTATGCCTATGATTTTAAAAATCACGCGCACCACCGAGCTGCTTATGCCAGTAGTTGCGGTAAACTCCTTTAAAAGTTGCAGACTTTCGGCTATGTAGTCAAAGGCAAACAACACCATGAGTATTCCGCCTGCGGCTACGCACAGCGGAGCAAGTTCAGATTTATGCGATTTTAAAATAAGGGCGCATATAGCCGTTACCGCTGCTATCGCGCACAGCCTTACTATAATCATCAGAACAATTCAAAAAGTTCGCGCACCTGCGCAAACAGGTCGGAAATCATAGAAATTACCGCCGCCAGCACTATAATAAGCCCCACTAAGCTTACGATTGTTGCTATGTCGTCCCTGTCAGACTTTTTAAGCACCTGGCAGATTATCGTTACTATTATGCCTACCGCGGCAATTTTAAATATTATACTTATATCCATCTACGCTAAAAGAACGGCTATCAGCACGCCGAGCATAAGAAAAATTCTGACGTACAGAGAGCTGCATTTTTTATACTCGGCAAAACTTTCTTCCTTATGTTTTTTTATGTACGACTTGCGCTCGTTGAGATAATCTATCTGCGAAGACGCGTCCGTCGAACCGAGGTTGGAACAGTAACTTGCAATAAATTCCGCGTCAGCGCCCTTAAGAACGGGCTTGCCATCCAGAGCCTGACTGACGTAACCGAATTTAGCCGCAAGCTTTTTCATATCCTCTCTGCCGAATTTCAGGTTCAGCAGCAACAATTCGTTATATTCGTAAAGCTGGGAATACACAGTCGCCCTCTTCTTTTTTTCCGCCGAAAGCAGTACTCCCGCAAACGTCGTCAGCGCTATTATCGCTAACAATATCAAAATCTTTATCATATATTTCAGGCTGAAGATTTATTCCGTTAAGCTTGACATAATAATCGAACGGAAGTTTTTCAAGCGCGAGTCGGTCGCATACGTGCGACGAAGCTATAACGTTTATGCCGCAGTCGCGCGCAAACTTTACTGCGGCAGCGTCGTCTTTGCCGTACAGCTCGTCCGTTATGACTATGTCGGGCTTCATAGCGCGCACCGCGCTCTGCAAAGAAGAAAGTTTATCGCAACTGCGTACTACGTCAACCGTGTCGCCGAGGTCGTAAAACTCGTCCGTAGCCCCCGCAATTTCGTTTCTCACGTCAAGGATAAGCACGTTTGCACCGTGCCCGCGCGATATGTTTGCCGCAAGGTCGCGTAGCATTGTCGTCTTGCCGCAACCTGGGCGAGAAAAGAGCAGAGCGCTTGTAAGACTTTTTTTGAAAAGCATCTCATAAACATACTGCGAACAACCGAAAGCAACGTGCGGAATGCGTATGTTCAGCGACGTAGGGCGTGATATGGTTTTTATTCTGCCGCTTTCCGTTACGTACTCGCCGGCAACGCCTATTCTCACGCCGCCTTCTACCGTTATGAACCCTTCTTTAAGCTCCTCGGCATAGCTGTAAACGCAGCCGTCCATCGCCTTATTGAGAGTTTCCGCCACGCCACCGCAAATTATGGCGCTGTTTTTCACTGCTGTTATGCCGCTCCTGCCAAGGTAACGGTATTTGCCGCCGTACTCCACCATTACGGGCTGTCCGCGCCTTAAACGTATTTCCGTAAGAAAATTTATGTTAAGGTTTTTTATACCGCAAAGCACGTCCTGCGGCAGAAAGGCAAGTTTCATACAAATAATTTATTATGCAATGCACAAAAAAAGAACGGCTATCTGCCGCCCTTTGAAAATTTAAATATTTTGCCTGAAAAT
>CAJLLH010000027.1 GCA_905207385.1 uncultured Eubacteriales bacterium | reverse complement strand
AGTCGGTGGATATCCGCCACCTTGGCAAATACCTTAGAAAGAGCCGCGAAAAGTTCGAAAAGCACTTCCGCGCCGCCTGCCCCGAACTCTCCGGCGAGGAGATCGAAAAACTGGTCGACGACCGCATTCAGGACGAACTCCGCAGCGGCGTGCAGACCATTCAGTACCAGATCAACACGCTGATGACGACCAACGGCCAGTCGCCCTTCGTCACCCTGTTTTTGTATCTGGACAAGGACGACGAGTACCTCGAAGAGAACGCGCAGATCATCATGGAGATCCTGCGCCAGCGCTACGAGGGAATCAAGAACGAAAAGGGCGTGTACGTTACCCCCGCGTTCCCCAAACTCGTGTACGTTCTCGACGAAATCAACTGCTTAAAGGGCGGCAAGTACGACTATATCACCGAATTTGCGGTCAAATGCTCCTCCAAGCGGCTGTACCCCGACTATATTTCCGCCAAAAAGATGCGCGAAATTTACGAGGGCAACGTATTCAGTCCCATGGGCTGCCGCAGTTTTCTTTCCCCGTGGAAGGATGAAAACGGCAATTATAAATTTGAAGGAAGGTTCAATCAGGGCGTCGTCTCCATCAATCTGCCGCAGATCGGCCTGATCGCGCGCGGAGACGAGGAAAAATTCTGGAAACTTTTCGACGAACGGCTGGAACTCTGCCGCGAGGCCCTGATGTGCCGCCACCGCGCTCTTCTCGGCGTCAAGTCGGACGTATCTCCCATTCACTGGCAGTACGGTGCCATCGCCAGGCTCGACAAGGGTGAGCCGATCGACAAATTGCTGTTCGGCGGCTATTCCACCCTGTCGCTCGGGTATATCGGGTTGTACGAGGTGACAAAACTGATGAAGGGCACCTCTCACACGACCAAAGAGGGGAGCGAGTTTGCCCTCAAAGTCATGCAGCACATGCGCGACAAGACGGATGCGTGGAAAAAAGAGACCGGTCTCGGGTTTGCGCTCTACGGCACGCCGGCGGAATCGCTTTGCTACCGTTTCGCCCGCATCGACAAAGAGCGTTTCGGCACGGTGGAAGACGTTACGGACAAGGGGTATTATACAAACTCCTATCACGTGGACGTGCGCGAACATATCGACGCGTTCTCCAAATTTTCATTTGAAGCGGAATTCCAGAAGATCTCTTCGGGCGGCTGCATCTCTTATGTAGAGATTCCCAATATGCAGAACAACCTCGAGGCGATGGAAGAGGTCGTGCGCTATATCTACGACAACATTCAGTATGCCGAATTCAATACGAAAAGCGACTACTGCCACGTCTGCGGCTGGGACGGCGAGATCATCATCAACGACGACAACGAATGGGAATGCCCTAACTGCCACAACAAAGACCACCGCAAGATGAACGTGCCCCGCCGCACGTGCGGATATCTCGGTGAAAATTTCTGGAATCTCGGCAAGACCAAAGAGATCAAAGCGAGAGTCCTGCATCTGTAAGATACTTAAAAAATTCGGGAGGTCGCGCCGTGAACTATGCGAACATAAAAAAATTCGACGTGGCGAACGGCGTCGGCGTGCGCGTTTCCCTGTTCGTCAGCGGATGCACGCATCGCTGCAAGGGCTGTTTCAATGCCGAAGCATGGGATTTTTCTTACGGCGAACCGTATACGGAGAAGACGGAAGAGGAGATCCTGGAAGCGCTCGATAAAAATTTTATTGCGGGGCTGTCCCTGCTCGGCGGAGAACCTTTCGAGCCGTGCAACCAGCGCGCGATCCTGCCCTTGGTGCGCAAGGCGCGCGAGCGGTTTCCCGCAAAGACGATCTGGTGCTATACGGGCTATACATACGATAAAGATCTGGTCGCGGGCGGCAGGGCGCACTGCGAAGTCACGGACGAACTTCTTTCGCTGATCGACATACTTGTCGACGGCGAATTCGTAGAGGAACTGAAAGATCTGAAACTCAGATTCAGGGGGTCTTCCAATCAGAGGATCATCGATCTTGCGGCCACCGCGTCGGCAGGAAAAATCGTACTTTGGTCCGGAATGATTTCCGATAAATAAAACCATACGGGAGAAAATGACATGCAAACTGCAAAATTAAAGATCAAAAAACTCGATCCGCAGGCCAAAATGCCCACATACGGCAGCGAATTTTCCGCCGGAGCGGATCTTTATGCCCTGGCGGAAACCTCCATCCGCATAGCCCCCGGCGAAACGGCCATCGTGCATACCGGCCTTGCGGCAGAGATTCCCGAGGGACTCGTCGGGCTCATCTATGCGCGCAGCGGGCTGGCTACGAAAAAAGGGCTGGCGCCCGCGAACAAAGTGGGCGTGATCGACAGCGATTACCGCGGCGAGATCCGCGTGGCGCTCCACAACCACTCCGCGCAGCAGCAGACGATCGAACCTTTCGAGCGCGTTGCGCAGTTCGTGCTCGCACCGTACATTCAGGCAGAGTTTGAAGAGACGGATGCGCTGTCCGATACGGTCCGCGGAGAGGGCGGATTCGGTTCGACGGGAAAATAGGCACAAAATTTCGCAAAAGACTTGTAATTCAGGAAATATTTGGTATAATAATAGTAACAACCAAAAAGGAGAGTGAACAACATGGCAAAATACGTATGCAGCATCTGCGGTTATGAATATGACGAAGCGGTCGGCGATCCCGATAACGGCATTGCGCCCGGCACGAAATGGGAAGATATTCCCGAAGATTTTGAATGCCCTTTGTGCTTTGTGGGCAAAGATCAGTTTTCACCTAAGCAGTAAAAGTTAAAAACGCGGCAATGCTTCAAGCTCTGCCGCGTTTTTTATTAATAAGCCAAAAAGTTAAGAATATAATATCTGAGGAACGGTATTCAACTATGTACCGAACAAGCTGTTGAAGATACAAAAACACATATTTTTTAACAATAATTATTTGTGCATATTGACAATATACTTATTATATGGTAATATGCAAATGGTTTAATAACCTTACTAAATTTATAAGGGGCTAAAAAAAATATGAGAGTAGTTGTTCAACACGAATCTTTGGGTGAAATCATTTACGAAGAAAGTTTTTGGACAGGCAAGAAAAAACTCTTCATCGGAGGAGAGGAACTTACAAAAATCTCCAAAAAAAACTTTTCAGACTAACGACGGTCAGATTTTAACGCTTAAAGGCAGTTACCTGAGCGGCGTTACACTTGAATCGAATGACATTCAGGTAAAACTTACGCCCTCCGTAAAGTGGTATGAAATAGTTTTATCAATACTGCCGTTCATACCTATAATGGTTTGGGGTAACAGCGTAACGCTTTGCACAATTATTCCCGTCGTGGGCGGAGCAATAGGCGGCGCGATAAACGGCGTGGCTGCAATACTCAATCTGTTTGTCATAAAAGGCGTAAATAAAGTATGGCTTAAAATACTCATAACGGTGGGCGTACTGATACTTACTTTCCTTATCTGCTTCCTTATCGCTTTAGCAATAATTGCAGTCGCACAGGCGTAACTCAATCACTTAGTTTTGCCTTTCTGAAAGCATTATGCAAAGCTTAACAAGGCAACAAATTAAAACCATATAAAGCCTGCGCGACGCTGTTTTTTGCACTGCGCAGGCCTTTTAAATTGCTGAGGGCAAATCTGATGGCTTTTACGCATAAATTGCCCATATTTTTTACTAAAATGTTACAAAAATTTGAAATTCAGTCTTGAAATATTTTAACAAATATGCTAAAATAAATTAGGTAATCAAGTTAAGATGCCTTCGGGACAAAGCGGCATTCTTACAGGTCGCTTTGATTAAAATATATTACTTCAAATAAAATCTTTTTGGGGGACATAAGTTATGCTAAGAAAAAAAGAGTGCGTAGCAATGTTGCTTGCCGGCGGGCAGGGCAGCCGTCTTTACGCGCTTACCAGCAACATAGCAAAGCCTGCCGTATCTTTCGGCGCGAAGTACAGAATTATAGACTTTCCTTTGTCTAACTGTATCAATTCGGGCATAGATACCGTCGGCGTGCTTACACAGTATCAACCGCTCGTGCTTAACGAGTATGTGGGCAACGGTCAACCCTGGGACCTTGACAGAACTTTCGGCGGCGTTCATATCCTTTCACCTTACGAGGCAAAGCAGTCGACGTCATGGTATAAGGGCACGGCAAACGCAATCTACCAGAACATCCGTTTCATGAAGATGTACGACCCCGATTACGTTCTTATACTTTCGGGCGACCATATCTATAAAATGGATTACGACAAAATGCTTAAGGCGCATAAAGACGCCGGCGCAGCGTGCACAATCGCATGCATGGAAGTGCCTTTAAAGGAGGCTTCGCGCTTCGGCATACTCAATACAAATCCCGACGGCAGCATCTACGAATTCGAAGAAAAACCCGCAAAACCCAAGAGCAACCTTGCATCGATGGGTATTTACATATTCAGCGCGGACAAACTTTTCAAATATCTCGAACTCGACGAAAAAGATCCCAAGTCGGAAAACGACTTCGGCAAGAACGTTCTTCTCGCAATGCTCAACGCAGGCGAAAAGATGTTCTCTTACCGTTTCGAAGGCTACTGGAAAGACGTTGGCACGATAAGCTCGCTGCTTGAAGCCAATATGGATCTTTTAGGCGTTACCCCCAAATTTGACCTGGACGACCAGGATTTTGTTATACATTCCAGAAGCCCTCTTTCGTCTCCCGCATATGTGGAAGGCAAAGTTAAAAACAGCATCGTTGCAAACGGTTGCGACATAGAAGGCGATATAATCAACTCCGTAATCGGCACAAACTGCATAGTTGAAGCCGGCGCCACCGTAAAAGACAGCGTCCTTATGGGCAACATAACCGTAAAGAAAGGCGCAACGGTAAACTATTCTATCATAGACGAAGAAGTTACCATAGGCGAAAACGCGGTTATCGGCGCTGATAAGGAAGAAGCCTGCAAGGTTGAAAGCAAAACTGCGGGAATAACCGTTCTCGGCAGGGGCATTACCGTTAAAAAAGGCGGTAAAGTAGACGCAGGCGAAATAGTGGATAAGGACGTATAAGGGAGGAACGAACAATGGCTTCTACTGTCGGAGTTATATTTTCAAGCATAAATGACGAAAACGTACCCGAACTTACCAGAGTAAGATCGATGGGCTCGGTGCCTTACGGCGGAAGATACCGCCTTATAGACTTTGCGCTTTCCAATATGGTTAACTCAGGCATAACCACGGTAGGCGTAATAACAAAGCAGAACTACCAGTCGCTTATGGACCACCTCGGTTCAGGCAAAGACTGGGACCTTGCCAGAAAGGAAGGCGGACTCATTCTGCTTCCCCCTTACAGCGACGAATCTGAAACGCTTTACAAGGGCAGGCTTGAAGCGCTTAAAGGCGCAACTTCATTCCTTAAAAAATGCAAGCAGGACTTTGTTGTCCTTTCAGACAGCGATTCCGTTTATAAACTTGATTACAGCAAAGTAATTAAATTCCACGAAGAAAAGAACGCAGATATAACTCTTGTTTACCACGAACACGAGGTTTCCAAGTCGCGTTACTATATCACGTTCGAAACTTCCAAGGAAGGAAAAATTACCGACCTGTGCATCAACCCCAATACAAAGGGCATAAAAAAGAACTACATCAACGTAATGGTTGCAAGGACATCTTTCCTCCTGAACCTCATTCAGGACGCCATTCAGCACGGCTATAACAGCTTCGGAAGGGACATACTCGTTCCCGGTGTAAAGAATCTGAGGTTGTACGGTTATAAGATGGACGGTTATTATGCAAACATCGATTCGCTTGTAGCTTACTTCAATTCCAATATGGACCTTCTTAAAAAAGATATCCGTCACGAAGTTTTCGGCAACAGAGACGTTTACACAAAGGTAAACGACAGTGCTCCCGCAAAATTTACCGAGCAGGCTGTTGTTAAGAACTCGCTTATATCCGACGGATGCCTTATTGAAGGTACAGTTGAAAACTGCATACTATTCCGCGGCGTTAAAATCGGTAAGGGTGCGGTAGTTAAAAACTGCATACTCATGACCGATAACTACGTAGGACACGACTGCAATCTTTCTTATGTAGTCAGCGACAAAAATACCATCATAAGGGACAACAGAGTACTTGCAGGTTGCGAACTGCAGCCGTACTTCATAGGAAAAGGCTCGCTCATCTGAAAATTTTACGCGAGGTGATTTACCGATGGCTGAAAATATTACAGATAACAAAAATGTTGGCGCGGAAAAGAAGAGGGGAGGCGTTCGAATAGCGTCGGCCACCCACATCCGCCGCAGGATAACCGCAGCAAAAGCGGTAAAGGAGGCTGAAGTGCCCGTTCAGGCAGAACCCGTCGCAATGAGCGACAAAAAGAAAATTTTATTCGTGGCTTCGGAATGCACGCCTTTCATTCAGACAGGCGGTCTTGCCGAAGTTGTCGGCTCGCTTTCCAAGGCGCTTGCCGCAACCGGAAAATTTGCCGTCCGCGTTGTTGTTCCCATGTATTCCGATATCAAATGGGAATTCAAACAGCAGTTCAACTATATAGGAAACATTTACGTTCCCCTTGCATGGAGAAACCAGTACTGCGGAATTTTCACTTACGAAAAAGACGGCGTTATTTTCTATTTCCTTGACAATGAATTCTATTTCAAACGCCCGGGATGCTACGGCTATTTCGACGACGGCGAAAGATTTGCATTCTTCTCGCGCAGCGTGCTCGAAATTATGCCTTTCATAAATTTCTATCCCGACATTATGCATTGCCACGACTGGCAGGCGGCGCTTGCAGCGATTTACCTTAAAACTAATTACTGCTTCAGGCAGGAATATCAGTTTATAAGGGCTTTGTTCACCATCCACAACATAGAATATCAGGGCATATATTCCATGGATATCTTAAGCGACCTTTTCGATATCTACGGAACTTATGCAGGTCTTGTGGAATATAATAACTGCATAAACCTTATGAAAGGCGCTATCGAGTGCTGCGAAAGATTCTCGACCGTAAGCCCTACTTACGCGGAAGAAATAAAGAATCCTTACTATGCGCACGGCCTTGACCCCATAATCCGTAAAAACGAATTCAAGCTTACGGGCATTCTCAACGGCATAGACGATATGGGTTATAACCCTCAGTACGACAAGCATCTTTATGCGCCGTACACGGCAGACGATTTTGCAGGCAAAAAAGTTTGCAAATCTGAACTTCAGCGCATGCTCGGACTTAACGACAGCGCAGATACGCCCATAATTGCCATGATTTCGCGTCTTGCGGCACACAAGGGGCTCGACCTTGTAACTACAGTCATAGACGAAATTCTGCAGGATGACGTTCAGTTTGTGCTTCTCGGAACAGGCGAATCGCACTTTGAGGGTTGGTTCTCTGACCTTGCAAGGCGCTATCCCGGAAAAGTAAGCGCAAACATAATGTTCAACGGCGACCTTTCCAGAAAGATTTACTCAGGCTCGGATATTTTCCTTATGCCTTCAAAGTCTGAACCCTGCGGACTTTCGCAGATGATTGCATGCCGCTACGGCACAATACCCGTAGTAAGGGAGACCGGTGGTCTTAAAGACAGCATTAAACCGCTTGAAAACGGCTTTACATTTACCAATTACAACGCTCACGATATGATGTTTGTAGTACGCGAAGCAATTGCCGCTTATAAAAACAAAGAAGAGTGGGCAAAACTTATGTACAGAGCCGCAACAACCGATTTCAGCTGGAATCAGTCAGCAAAACAGTACGAAGCACTTTATTTCGATATGCTCAAGTATTGAGTTGCGTATTTTGTAAAATTTTGCTATAATTTAACAGTCAACAAAAGCTGAAGACCTTTCTTTTATAAGAAAGGTCTTCGCGTGGTAAAATAAAGTTTTATTTACACGACAAAGGAGAATGAGGTTTAAGAATGAGCACAGCTATTACCGAAAAGGAAGTAAAAGAGGCCATTAAAGGCAAACTTTCGCGTTATTTCGGCGTAAGCCCTACCGAGGCTACCGAAGAGCAGATGTATAAAGCTGTAGTTATGAGCGTCAGAGATATTCTGCTTGAAAAGAGGCAGCAGTTCCATAAAAAAGTAAAAGCAAAGCGCGCAAAACGCGTTTACTATCTTTGCATGGAATTCCTTCTCGGCAGATCGCTTAAAAACAGCATTTATAATTTAAGCGCTACAGATGTTTACAAAAAGGTTGTATCGTCTTACGGTTTCGACCTTGAAAATCTTTACGAGCTTGAACCGGATGCAGGTCTTGGCAACGGCGGTCTCGGACGCCTTGCAGCTTGCTTCCTCGACGCTTTGGCTACGGGCAATTACCCCGCAATGGGCTATTCGCTCCGCTACGAATACGGACTTTTCAAACAGAAGATTGTTGACGGCTGGCAGATAGAACTGCCCGACGTTTGGCTTCCCGGCGGCGAAGTATGGCTCACAAACAGAAGCGACAAGCAGTTTGTTGTAAAGTTTGACGGTCAGGTTCAGGAAAAATGGACCAGATACGGAATGCAGACTGAATACGTAAACTGCACCGAAATCGAAGCTACAGCTTACGATATGATGGTATCCGGTAAAGACAGCGACGCCGTTTCCGTCTTAAGGCTCTGGAAAGCCAAGCCCGCACAGGATTTCAACATGAAGTTATTCTCTCAGGGCGAATATTATCAGGCAATGAGCGAAGACAACGACGCCGATCTTATAACAAAAGTTCTTTACCCTGCCGATAACCATGAAGGCGGCAAGTCCTTAAGACTTAAACAGCAGTATTTCCTTTGCTCGGCTTCGATACAGAACATCGTTGCAGACCATAAGCACCGTTACGGAGATCTGAGGGATCTGCCTAAAATGGCGGCTATCCATTTAAACGATACTCACCCCGCGATGGCTATCCCCGAGCTTATGCGCATCCTGATTGACGAAAATTACTTCAGTTGGGATGAAGCGTGGTCTATAACCACAGCAACATGCGCTTATACAAACCATACCGTTCTTTCCGAAGCGCTTGAAACCTGGTCCGAAGACCTTGTACGCAGAAAAGTTCCCAGAATTTACTCCATAATTCAGGAAATCAACAGACGCATGTGCGAAGATCTTTGGAAGAAATATCCCGGCGAATGGGGCAAGATTTCGCGCATGGCTATACTTGAATACGACAGAGTCAAGATGGCTAACCTTTCGGTATACGGCGGACACAAAGTCAACGGCGTTTCCGCGCTTCACAGCGACATAATCAAAAAATCCATATTCAAAGATTTCTATGATTACACGCCCGAAAAGTTTACAAATGTAACAAACGGCATCGCTCACAGAAGATGGCTGTGCCAATCCAACCCCGAACTTTGCGAATTGCTTAACGAATGCATTGGCGACGGATACGTACTCAACGCAGCAGTGCTTTCCGACTTCAAAAAGTTCCAGAATGATAAATCGGTATTAAAGCGTCTCGGCGAAATAAAGGCAATAAAAAAGCAGCAGTTTGCCGAATATGCGTTTAAAAAGCAGGGCGTAATCATTAACCCTGAAACGCTTTTCGACGTTCAGGCAAAGCGCCTTCACGAATACAAGCGTCAGTTGCTTAACGTGCTGAATATAATAGACACCTACCTTGACCTTAAAGAAAATCCCGAACTTAACATTCAGCCCAAAACTTATATCTTTGGCGCTAAGGCCGCTCAAGGCTACCAGATGGCTAAAAATATCATAAAGCTCATCAACTTCCTTGCCGAAGATATTAAGAAGAATAAGAAGATAAACGAAAAACTTAATGTCGTTTACATGGAAGACTACAACGTTACCATGTCTGAAAAGCTTATGCCCGCATCTGAAATTTCTGAACAGATTTCTCTTGCTGGAAAAGAGGCTAGCGGAACTGGCAATATGAAATTCATGATAAACGGCGCACTTACGATAGGCACGCTTGACGGTGCAAACGTTGAAATGTCTGAAGCTGTAGGCGATGAGAATATCTTTATATTCGGTCTTAAATCTAACGAAGTGGACGATATTTGGAAGTCTGGTTACAGCTCTAACAAGTACTACAACGACTCGCCTAAGCTGCGCAGAATAGTAGAAGCACTGATTGTAGGCTTCAACGGTCAGTCTTTCTCTGATATAGCAGCATATCTTACCACGGGAACAGTGGGAGCACCTATTGCAGACCCTTATATGTGCATGGCTGATTTTGAATCTTACAGGCAGACTCAGAAAGATATTTCAAAGATTTACGCTACTAATAAGGATAAGTGGAATAAGATGTCGCTTATAAATATAGCTTCTTCCGGCATATTTGCTGCAGACAGAAGCATAAAAGAATATGCAGAAAATATATGGAATCTGAAATCTCTTAAAGGCTGAGAAAGTAAAGAAAGCAGAGAAATTTGCATTAAAATTATAAACTTTTAGTAAAATAAAAGATGGCGGTAGCAGTAAGCTATAGCCATCTTTTTTATTTTAAAGCTCTAAAACAGCTCAAAACGGCAATAATCAGATAAAATACGATGTACTATGTCAGACATAATATAGAGAAATTTGAGTTTCTGGTGTAAGTTAAGCAAATAAGGACGCAAGCAAATTACTTCTTAAATGAGATGTTTAACCTGTTATAATTGCAGCAAAGAACTTTAATAAAAAAATCACCTAAGATATTTATCGTAATAAAACAAGTAGAAAATTTTTAGCGGTTTGCAACAAACTAACTTCCAAAGCAAACATTGAGCAAATTGAGCAAAATTTATTTTAAGCTGTATCTTCAAAGCGTATTGCCGATTATTCAGACTTATTTTTATTTTAGCTTTTTACAGGTCTCTTAAAATAACTTACATATCTTTACATATCTTTTGCGACTGATTTTACATATCTTTTGCGGCTGAATCAGAACCAAGAAAAAAATCTTATAGGATTTTGAATTGAATGCAATTATGACTGAAAACCAAAATTATAACTGAAAACCGAATAAGCATTGAGCAAAATACTGCCGATTAGCTGAACATTTCCCTGCAGAAAAAATTTTATTCTGGCTCAGAGGCTTTAAATCGGTTTTTTTCAATAAGAAAAAAACGGACTTTTTTCTTATCCGAAATAATTAAAGATGGCTTAATTTGCGACTTTAGTTTGAGGTTAATTGAACATCAGTCAGCAATCAGCAATCAGCAATCAGCATTGGGCATTTAACATTGGCATTTACTTCGACTTGTTGTTTTGGGCTTAAGGACTTCCATAAAATTTATTGTCGGCTGGAAGTTTTGATTTACGCTTGATTTTTATAGCCGCTTGCCGCTCCGCTTCCCCCGCCACCCCACTCCTTGATTGCAGCTACGATTAAAACGAAACCAAACTCATTGTTTAAACATAAAACACAAAACGTTTTACGGGCTTCTGTACAGACAAGGCATAACAAAATCTTAAAAATTTCTTCTTTCTACCCATCAAACGCTCATTTTCGGTTAAATACTTCGTAAAAGCTGTGTTTTACGAATAATTACATATTGTCCCTTTTAGCCATTTTAATTAAAGAAAGACCTGTTTTAAGGCACTTTCGAAGCCTCTATGATAGGCAAATTTACCGTAGTAACGTTGTGCGCTTCATTTATCATATACAACTTGTGCTTCAAACTTTATAAGCTCTGCACCTAACGCCGTAACGCAGTGCAAAACATCTTATTACTCGTAAAAATATGCGATTGGTTCTTTGGTTCTGCTGTTCCTATACTAGTTTTAAAATATTTCAGGGTTCAACAGTGATTTAAAGCTTATCAATTAAAATTTTACATAGCAAAATCAAATGAAAAACAATGCGCGGCGAATAAGCAAAACTGTCAGCACCAACATTACCCTGCAACTTTTTTATTTACACCCGACTTACCTTATTGTTTGGTTTCTTTTTTAACTGAAATTACATCCTTAATATGGTCTCCTTTTTAAAAGCTTTTCTTACAAAAAACTTCTTGCGACCGCCCTTATTTGTTTAACCTTCCTTCGACCAGAATAAATTAAGCACCTTAAAATTTTGGTTACAATACTGCTTTTTTGCCAGATTACCTCCTATTAACGCCCTCATTTT
>CAJLLH010000026.1 GCA_905207385.1 uncultured Eubacteriales bacterium | reverse complement strand
ATAATTTCAATATATTTGCGGCAGATTAACTCGACTGCACGCAAACCGCAAGCGTAGCTTATTACAGAGCGCACCCGAACACTACTGCGGCAAAAGCACACACTATGCACATTATGCTTACAAGATATTTTACTTTACCAGACATATTCCCGCCCCTGCGCAAAAGCGCAAATTAAACTTTCGTAAAATCTGTTACTGCATTTATTATATTAAAAAAATGCAAATTTGTCAATAAGTATTTTTTATAAGCCAGAACAAGATAAAATTAAACGCCGCAAAATTAATTGCGGCGCTTTAAATGCATTAGCCTATGGGCAGGGTCTGTCCGTCGTCTTCATAGTCGGCAGGCAATATGCGCAGACGGTGCGGCGAACATACAATCAGCCCCGCGCTGTTGGTTATTGCGGGCGAATATACGCAGTCTTTGCGGTTGGAGCAATCGCTTTCCGTAATGCGCACCGAGCGAGCGGACTTGTTTATTTCTATTATGTTATAGTCGGTATGTTCGCTTAAAGAACCTCCGTCCGTAACAAACAACAGTTTAACCGTATCGGAATTGTTTTCCTCCACTTTTATATTGTCTGTAAGCACTACTTTAAGCTCGTCTTCGGCAAAGTTATAAGTAAAGGCAAGATTGTTGTTGTAATATCCTTCTATGCCCGAAAGAGAACTTTTATCTGCCGTAAGCGTAACCGCAAGAAAAAGCGCGACAATAACGGCGGCGATTATGCCGTAAATAAGCATATCCCAGATTTTAAAAAACCTGTCTTTTTTAACCTGTTCAACCTTTTTAAGTGACATAAATTTACCGCCGAGCGGGCTTTCCTGTTAAATATTTTTTGTAAGAACGACGTCGCCGTCTTCATTGATCGTGCTTGCAATCGTATAATTATCGCTTACAAGCTGATATTCGCCTTCGGGAATGTTGGTAACAAAGTAAAGGTTGCCGTCTTCCGACTGATAAGCAAGCGTTATTTTAAGGTTATTCTGCTTACCTACGGTATTAATGTATTCTACCGCCTTTTCAAGCCCCATAGCGCACAGCGCGGTAGTGCGTGCGTCCGCTTCTGCCGCTGTACCGCCGAGGCAGGTTGCAGTAATTATGCCCGTCTGAATGGGTGAACCTGTAGCGGGATTTATTATGTGGCAATATCTTTTGCCGTCAATTTCGTAATACTGTTCGTAATCGCCCGACGTGGAAACGGCACTGTCTTTAAGCCTTACCGAAAAATAGTAGTCGACTATGCTTCCGCGGGGATCGCGGAAACCGAGGTCCCATTTGCCGTCTTCTGAAGTTGCCGAACCGTTTATGTTCCAGCTTGAAGAACCGAAAGAAATATAACTGTCGCTGTAGCCCGCGTCTTCCATCATTTTGTCGATGACGTCTACGGTGTAACCCTTGCCTATGCCGCCAAGGTCAATTTTAAGGCTGTATTCCTTGTCGCCCTCGACAGTTACAGTTTTTTCGGGCTTGACCGCGTAGTATTTGCCGTCTGCCGACTCAAGGGCAATATCGCCAAAACTTTGCGAAAGTTCGCAAAAAGCTGAAACATACTTCTGTTCGGGAAGCTGTTTGCTTGCGTCCTCGCGGTCGTAGGGCAAAACCACATCGTCTGCGCGCGCGGCAAAGCCGTACAAATCTACGCTGTAATAAACGCCTGCATTGTAAGCGCCGTCCGTTTCTTCATACAGTTCGAGCGCAAGTTCAAGGACGTTATAAGTATCCTCACTTATTTCTACCCTTGCACCAGGCTCAGCGGCATTGAAATTATAAATATCTGAACCTTCTACAGAAACGCTGAGCTTGTTTTCAAGCGAGGTAAGAACTTGCTCTATCTGCTTGCCGAGAGCAATAGCCTCGTCCTGAGCTTCTTTGGAATCAAAGTCGGAATAAAGCGCAAAAGTTGCCTCTGTGCCGAACGCGTAAAAGGTACGGGAATACCTGTTAAGCTTGCCCTCTTCTTCTTCAGTTTTGCAGCCGCTGAATGCCAGCGCACCTGCTACTATCGCAGCCGCAGAAACGGCTAAAATCTTTTTTATCATAACAAGTTTATTATACCTTAAAAAGCTTAAAAAAAGCAACTCAAACGGCGTCAAAAGCGCATTCATTTAAGTTTTTGGGCATTTTTGCAAATTTTGAAACAATTGATTACAAGCAAAACGCCGACGGCTATGCCGTCGGCGCATTTGTAACTTTATTTAAAAATTAAAGGTTTTCAAGAGCGTCCTGAACGGCAAGAATAAGTCTGCCGACGCTCTGAGTAGAACCAGAAATCAGAAGCTCGGTTTTACCAACATTATATGCATTAAAACCTTCGTCTTCCTGCTTTAAAGGCTCACCTACATCGTTTGTCTTAACTACAAGAGCAAGAACGTCATCAACTTTCAAACCTTCAAATTTGCTAAGCAATTCAGGTCTCTTAGCATTGTAATTTACGCCCTTATCCCAGCTTTCATCGCCATAGTTATCGGGAGTTGCTTCTATCCAGTTTTTACCATTATCAACAACCTTTACCGACTTAATAGTGTCGCCATCTACAGTAACTTCTACTTTAACACCATAAGTGTTGCTATGGTTTTCGTAGCTGTATTCACCCTCAACGGTCTGTTCGCTGCTGCCGCATGCTGCAAAGCCTACAACGCCGAGAGCTGCAACTGCACCAACTGCAAGGCCAATTATGGCCTTTTTCATCTTGTTCATATTAATCTCCTTTTTTATAAAAATAAAAAAATTTTTCAGATTTGCCGCAAGGAAATTACATATTCCTCTTTTTTCCTCACAGCGGAAATATTATACCGCGCACAAAAAATTTAGTCAAGTCTGTGCGCGGTATTAATAAATAAATTTTTACTGATAACTGATTTTGTAAAATTTTTGCAACTTTTTGCCTGAAATATTACTCTGTACGCAAGGCGATTACAGGGTCCTTTTTAGCCGCCGCAGAGGCAGGTATGAGACCCGAAATAAGCGTAAGTATAACGCTTATGCATACCATTATGATTGCCTGCCATACGGGCAGAGCGGCAAGCCCGGCTATACCAGTCAAAGGCGTCAAAATAAGGTTTATAAGTCCCTGCAACAGGTACGCGACAAATATGCCTATAAGTCCCGCGCACAACCCTATTATAAACGTTTCGGCGTTGAATACGTGGCGTATGTCGCGCTTGCGTGCGCCTATGCTCCTCAGTATGCCTATTTCTTTGGTTCGCTCCACTACCGAAACGTAAGTTATAACGCCTATCATAACTGTTGAAACAACCAGCGATATCGCTGTGAACGCTACAAGCACATAGGTTATCGCATCGAGAATGGTATTTACCATACCCATAAGCGTTCCTACCGTATCGGAATAGCTTACCTCGGTAGGGCCGTCGTAGCCATCGTAAGTGCCGTTTTCTTCATAATATGCGCTGCGCGCCTTCTCTACCGCCGAGTTCCACGCATCCATATATGAAAGCATATCTTCTTTGGTGTTGAAGTCCTTTGCGTAAACAGATATTCCCGAAGGAGTATCGTTGCCGCCTAAAAGGCGTATAAGCTCGGGCATTGTCGTGGAAGTAGAACTATACTTTGCCTGAGGCATTATCTGTCCCTGAAAAATATCTTCAAACGTAACTTCGCCTACAAGCTTGTTTATTATTGTAGAATCTGTAGCCTCGTTAAGCGTTTTTACTATGTCGGACTGCATATTCTGCGCGATGTATTCGGTAAGCAAGCTTTCGGTAATGCAAAGCCCGTCGGAAAGGCAACCGTAAGTCAGTCCGTCTTTAAGGCGCAGAATGCCGCTGATTTTAAGCGTTCTGCCGTCTTCCGCAGATACGGGAGGTTCATCCTCTTTCGCCTCGGAATAGCCGCTGTATATATAGTTGTAACCACTAAGACCAGTGCGGTCGGGCTTGTATACGGCATCGTTATAATATAATGTATATTCTTTGCCGATTATGCCTTCTTTTACAAGATTTCCGTCTTCGTCATACTCGTCGTAGAAAGGTATGCTTGCGGGCTCTTCGTCTTCAGAAACGCCGTCTTCGGAGGATATGAAAAGATCCAAAAATTCCGTCTCGGTCATAAATCCGAGCTGTACTAACGTGAGGTCTATAACATCGTTGCTTCCGCCGACTACAAGCACGACTTCGTCTGAACTCTGAGGGAATTCGCCTGCTATGACGTCGTACTGCGAAAGGACATAATCGCCGTACCTGTCTGAATCGGATAAGTCGGTATCGGGCATAACGCTTACCACGTCGGTAAAGTAATGCACGAACTGCGTAAGGTTAGAAAATTCGTCTGCCTTGTATGTTAAAAGGTAGGTATAGTATTCGCGCAGACTGTCAAGCGACATATGCATGGGCGTGGTTTCGCCTTCGCTTGTTGCGCTTGAGCCTATTTCAACATCGGCGAAAAGGTTGCCCGAAATGGATACGCCGTAAGAATACTGAATGGCGTTGTACAGCTCTTCGGGCATTGCCTCGAGATATTCGAGGTAAGTCATCTTTTTGCCGTTTATTTCTGCAACGTTGTCTTCAGTGAAATCGTTTGTGGTGGTCATTCCCTGTGCGAGCTGGGAAAGGAAAGAATTGACGTAAACCTTATCTTCCACCTTATCAAGCTCCAAGTTCATTGAACCATTCATAAAGCTTGACATAGCGGAAGTCAAATCGATAGAAGTTTCGGCAACGGTTACGGGATAGTACGAAAGCATATCCTCTTCCGTCTGACCGATATAATTGTTGAAGCCGTTTGACAGCGCGAGCACGAGGCAGACGCTTATTATGCCTATGCTGCCCGCAACGGCGGTTATAAGGGTACGCGCCTTTTTTGTAAGCAGGTTTTTGCCGCTTAAGAAAAACGCGGTTACAACCGACATGCTTGAATGCTTTTTCTTATAATTACCCTTATAAGATGCGCTCTTTTTGCCTTGCTTTGAAGGCTCTGCCTGAGTTTTGTCGGCTTCGGCACTTTCTTGTGCCTTAACTTCCTTTAGGTGCTCCTTTACTTCCGCTTCTTCCTCTTCGGGGGAATAAGGCGCACTGTCTGAAACGACAAGCCCGTCTTTAAGCTCTACAATTCGGGTGGAGTATTTATACGCCAGCTCGGGGTTATGCGTAACCATTATAACAAGGCGCTCGCCTGCGATTTCCTTGATAAGGTCCATAATCTGGACGCTGGTGTTCGTGTCGAGCGCGCCCGTAGGCTCGTCGGCGAGCAGAATTTCGGGGTTATTTACAAGCGCACGCGCTATTGCAACCCTTTGCATCTGACCGCCCGATAACTGATTGGGGCGTTTGTTGAGTTCTCCGCCGAGACCAACCCTTCTGAGGGCTTCTGTAGCGCGGGCTTTACGCTCTTTGGCGCTTACGCCCGAAAGTGTAAGCGCAAGTTCTACGTTGCCCAGAATGGTCTGGTGAGGTATGAGGTTGTACGACTGAAAAACAAAACCTATGCGGTGATTGCGGTAGGTGTCCCAGTCGCCGTCGTTATAATCTTTAGTAGACGTTCCCTCGATAATAAGGTCGCCCGACGTATACTGGTCGAGGCCGCCTATGATGTTGAGCAGGGTAGTTTTACCGCAGCCCGACGCGCCGAGAATCGAAACAAATTCGTTGCGGCGGAAGGAAAGACTTACCCCTTTAAGCGCGGATACCGACGTATCGCCTACGCGGTAGTCCTTTGTAATGTTGCGAAGCTGAAGCATTGTTTATCTTCCTTAAATAAAAAAACTTAGTCTGTTTTAATAGCGGCAAATATATTCTGCCGCATAAATGCTTACGGCGTATGCCTGCACTCGCGGGCATAATAAACCGTATTTACCCATCACGCGCTCTGCGTGCGCGCAAGTTTTAATAAGTTTGGGCGCGCCTTTTTTGCGCGCCCCTTTCCATTACAGTAAAAATTATAAGATATGTATATAAATTATTTATAAATCGTTTGTGAATATTTAAGGAAATTATTTTTCAGAGTTTTCACTCTTCGAATAATTATCCGCATCGCCGCCTTCCGTTCCGATAGTTGATTTATTGACGTCAGTAGAAACTTTATTGCATCCAGACAAATCTTTTTTTTGCGATTTTGTTGCACCGTCGTTTAAATCGGAAGCAGAACTTAAATCCAGACCTTCGGTCAGAGCAGCCGAACCGGAATTTGCCGAGCCGCTCTTTTTGCGCCGCTTCATATAATCGGACAGCATTTCCTGAATGCTCTTACCCGATTTGAAGGCAAAAAGGAAGCTGGCTTTTTTTGCCTTAGCTTTTTCGCGGTTGCGCTTTATGCTCTCCGCCGCGCGCTCTTTGCCACGCTCTATGCCGTCTTTGACGCTCTCTTTGAGTTTTTCAAAAGATACGACGATGTTATGCTGTTTTGCAAACGCGCGTATTTTTACCGAAAGGTTAAGCGAATGGCACAAATCTATTGTGAACACGCCGAAAAAGAAGCCTACGAAAAACGCAAAACCGAGGTGTGCAACAAACCACGCAACCCAGCCCGTTATGAACCTGTGAATGAAAATTATATAAATCGCGGCAGCGGCAGTCCACAACAGCGAAAACAGCGGGCAGATTATGCCCTGAATATTGCCCGGACGGGAAGAATAATCCCACAGTTTTATCTTCATGCCTTTGATGAAAATTATTCCCGCAAGATATTCGAGCGCCGTAAGAAGCACGCCCGCTATGATTATAAGTATAAGGTAATCAACCCAGACTTCGCCCGTTTTTACGGGTATGAAGCTTACGCCGTACATAAATGTAAGTCCGAACCCGTACAACGGAAGATAAGGCCCTGTAAGAAAGCCCGGGTTTATCCATTTTTTTGCGCTGAAAAACCTTCTGAACAGTACCTCGACGCACCAGCCGAGACAGCTGCCTACAAAAAACAGAAAACTCAGCTCAAGCAGAATCTGCGCCATAAAATAACCCCTCCTTAAGATTTTCAGCGGTCATAATAATGCAAAAAAACTTTTAAAATCAAAAGCCTTTCAAAAATTGGACGCGTACTATGCGCCGATTATTGCCTTTCAGCGGCGCAAAGTCTTGCCAAAGCGCGTTCTTTGCCGAGTATGCCCATTACCGTGCAAAGGTCGGGCGAATTGGGGCTGCCCGTTACCGCTATGCGCACTATTTCCGCCGCGTCTGAAACGTTGCCTTTGTATGCTTCGGGGTTGAGCTTGTATTCAGCATTTTCCGCAGCAAAACCCGCCGCGGCTGCCGCCTGCTTTAACTTTGCAAACCACGCGGAATTGTCGTCGGCTTCGTCGTAAACGGCAGCAAATTCTTTAAGCATTTTGTTTACCGTTTGATTATCGGCGCGGAAAGTGTATTCGGGCGAGAAAATATCGTCAAAGAAATAGTCCATAAGGCGTACGCCCTGCTCTGCGCGGACAATATCCTTGCGGCGCTTCTTTGCGCCGGCACCCATAATAAGTGCAAGTATTCTGGTTACATAGTCGGCGTTCGCAAAATGCGCCTTGTCCGCATCGGTGCCGAACTCGTCTACCCAGCCTTTGAGGAAAACGTACATCTCCTCGGGCGAAAGTTTTGAAAGCTCGTCCCTGGATACGTCGTTGAGCTTGTCCAAATCGAACAGCGCACCGCTTTTACCCATTTTAGAAACCGAGAAAGGGAATTCCCTGTAATCGGCTGCGGGGTTCTTTGCCGCCCACTCTTCAAAATTGGAATTGAGAATGGTCATAAGGTATTTGATAACCGCCTTGGGATAGTAACCCGCCGCGCGGTAGAAATCGAGCGAAAGTTCGGGGTCTTTACGCTTGGAAAGCTTGCGTTTTGTGCCGTTATCCACCTTCATGAGCGAGCAAGTATGGCCGTATCTGGGCAATTCGAACCCGAGCACTTTGAAAAGCTCTATATGAATGGGAAGGCTGGAAAGCCACTCTTCGCCCCTTATAACCAATGTTGTACGCATGAAATGGTCGTCTATCGCGTGGGCGAAATGATATGTGGGAATGCCGTCCGACTTTAAAATGACTACGTCCTGATTGTTTTCGGTTACAGTGATGCTGCCTTTTATGGCGTCGCGGAAAGTGTGTTTAACACTTACGTCGCCCTGCGACTTAAGCCTTATAACAAAAGATTTGCCGCTGTCAAGCGCAGCGTATATCTGATCTTCGGTAAGGTTGCGGCACTTTGCGTATTCGCCATAGTAGCCCGTTATTTCCTTCTTTTCGGTCTGAATTCTTCTTGTTTCGTCAAGCTCCTCTTCAGTGCAGAAGCAGGGATAAGCAAGCCCGCGCTCTATAAGATTTTTAGCGAACGCCCTGTATATAGGCGCGCGGCGGCGCTGATAGTAAGGGCCGTATGCGTTTTCCCCGTCTATCTCTGCGCCTTCGTCAAAGTTTACGCCGAAGTACTTAAGCGAACGTATAACCGACTCTACCGCGCCGTCAACCTTGCGCTTTTCGTCGGTATCCTCTATTCTCAGATAGAACACGCCGTCCGTGGTGTGAGCGGTGCGTTCGTCAGCGAGCGCGCTGTAAAGATTGCCGAGGTGAATGAAACCCGTAGGCGAAGGTGCAAGACGGGTAACTTCAGCACCCTCTTTGAGTTTGCGGGGAGGGTAAGCCTTTTCGCAATCTTCCAGCGAGGGAAGGTTTTCATCGGGAATGAGCCTTGAAGCAAGTTTTATGAGATCCATATTCTCTCCTTTATGTATATACGTGCGCGCGCACGAAAACTGCGCCCGCAGAATTTATTTTTTATTTTGGAGTATTGCCGCACGCTTGCTTGCACGAAAGTGCAGCTTTTTACTTATGACGGCAACAGCTTTGCTTGATAAATTTATGATAACTGCGGCGATAACTCCGCCGCCCGCAACCGAACTGAAAGCGCGCAGCGAATAAATAAGTCCGCTTTGCGCGGCAGACATTTCGCCAAAAATTAGCGACTGCGCCGTGCTGTACAGCGCCGCCCCCGGAACAAGGGGGACCATTGCAGGTATAAGAAATACTGCCGAGGGTATTTTTAATATATGGGCAGAAAGCATTGCTGCAAACGAACAGACAGCAGATGCCGCAAAAAGCGCCGTAAATTCGCCGGTATTTTCTGAAAGAAGATACACCGCATAGCCAAGCGCCGCAAAAAAAGCGCCCTGAACTGAACGTTTTACCCCCGCGCCGAACATTACGGCAAACCCCAAAGCCCCGCAAACCGAAGCTGTCAGTCTGTAAAAAGGAGCAACATTATTTTCAGCATATTGCGGCACTTCCGCAGAAAAAATTCTTACGGAAAGTGCGTATCCCGCCGCTATTGCCGAGGCGCAAGCAAGCGCATTGATAAGCGAATATGCACCGTAACGAATATCGCCGCACATTATGTTCTGAATTGCGCCGCAAAGTTTAAGCCCTGGTATTACAGGCATTATGCTGCCGTAAACGACAGAGCGGAAATTGCAATCAAGCCCGAATTTGTACGCCATAGTGCAAAAGAATATGCACAGCGCGCCGCCTACAACCGAAGTTATAAAACAAAGCGCCGCCTCTCCCGTTTGCCCTTCGGCAATGAACATAAGCATACACGCGACAAATCCCGTTAAAAAGCAAGCCGCGCAATCGGTAACGCCTCCGCCGAAAAAAGCGCAAAAAGCCGCACACGCAAATGCTCCGCCTGAAGCTTTTACCGCAATTGGTGCAGATATATGTTCGATTGAACGCAATTGTTGCAGCGTTATTTCAAGCGGCGAGCCGCCTTCGGCACTACTTAGAATTTTATAACATTCTTGAGAAAGTTTCAAATTGGTTGCGCCGGATTTTGCGCGGGACTGTCTGGAAACAGCAACGCCTCCGCAATCCACGCACACGGAAGCTGTAGCGGAGTATTCCGCAGAAATGCAGATTACGCCGTATGCAGAGCATAAGCGGGACGCACAGCTTTGTGCAATGCCGACCGCAACTCCGCCGCAGACAAGGCAACTCATAAGCTTTAACGCCGCGTCTGCAACCCTTTGGCAATGCCGCATATTATTTATATAATCTTTTTCCGCGCCGATATAACAGTATTCCATACGATATACTATACCGCGCGGGCGGCATTATGCAAAAAAATCAGCCTTTTTATAAGAAAAATCTGCCGCAAAGCCCGCGCCTAAAAAATATAAACGCGTTAATTGCGGCATAGTACGGGGGCAATTACTTAACTTTGCGGAAAACGAACCACAAAATTATCAGCACTTCAAACGGGCAAGCCGCCACAAAAATAAGCCACGAGCCCGAAAGTTCGGTAAACAGGTGCAAAAACGTAAAAATCATTGAAGCGAGCGACCACAAAATAAGCGAGCACGATATGGCATTCGTTATTCTGTTGCCCCACATAACGGAAAATACCGTAAGCACTATGGACGAAACGAAGGCAGCGCACACAAAGCTCAGAAATTCGTAACTGAGGTTAGGAATATAATTTAAAATGACAAACAGACCCGTCGCTATAAACCACACAAGCGCGAAAGACAAAAGCGTTATTAAAAGACGCTTTTTACGCTTGTGAAGAACGGGCTTAACCTCTTTTTCGGCGGGGCGGCTGACAAGGTCGTCCAGCTTTATGTTGTATATGCCTGCAATCTGCATAAGCACGCGGATATCGGGAACAGACTCTCCCCTTTCCCATTTTGAAACTGCTTTATCGGAATAATTAAGCAGCTCCGCAAGCTGTGCCTGCGTAAGATTTGCCTGCGTGCGGAACCTTAAAAGGTTTTCCGCAATTATGTCTTTTATATCTTCTGGTTCGTTCATACCTGAATTTTAACATATTTTAACCATAAAATCAATAAAATTTACCAACTCTACTGTGAGTAGAGCGTGAAAATTTTGTAGTAGAGTTGTATTTTTGCGCGGTATAATTACATTTTTAAATTGTAGAATGCATTCACGAACAATAGGGTGTTTTTATTTGCTATGTCGGTTATAATAAGTTATGTGATATCGCAAAGCAGTATTAAAGAATATACACGAAAATCAGATTGATTAATATTATTTTTATTTAAGTTTATTTGCGATAATTTTTACAGCAGGCAGACTTAATGAAACAGGCAAATTAAACCTACTTTATTTTATCCCCCACCTCTTCTTTGCACCTGACGCCAAGCTCTGAACTTACACCGCCTTAAAATGACTTAAGCCGACTTAACCAGAACTTAAACTTTAAGTCTCGCATCAGTTTAAGGTGAACGCGCAAAAATAAACGTATACCATTTAATTTAAAAGTCATAGCAATTGAATTGCGATGCGGTTTAATGGTTTAAATTTGACGTTGTTTTAATTTTACGTTACTTTAAATTTAAGGCTACATTGAGTTATCGATTGACGTTTCAGTTCAGCATATATTCGACAGAATTAAATCACACAGCCTAAAGCAAAAAAAACACAAAAATTATCATATTTAAAAGCAATTATTTTTCGGGAAGAAAATATATGCGCTTTGATTAAAGCACATATTGCCGTAATTGCGTAAAGCATAAAATAGTTCACACGGCTTATTTGAGCCATAGTATATATCCAATTTTTATTTAAGGAGGAACATTAAAAATGAAATTTGATATTTTTGTAGACTCTTCTGCCAACCTTACAGAAAAAATGATTGAAGATTACTCGATTAAGGTTATCCCCTATGTATGCATGTGCAATGGTAAAGAGGTTGTATGCTATGAAAACGGCATACCGTTTTCTAAGGCGGCTGAAGAATTTTATACGGCGATGTCTAAGGGCGCAGAAGTTTCTACCTCCCTTATTCCCGAAGAAAGAATTGCCGCACAGTTTGAAAATTCGCTTAAAGCAGAAAAAGACGTGCTTATGATAACAATATCTTCGCAGATAAGCGGAACAAACCATCAGGCGAACAACGCCGCACGCGAACTTATGAAAAAATATCCCGAACGCAGAATTTATGTAATAGATTCGGCAAATTCAGGCTTCGGCGAAGGTCTGCTTGCCGTTCAGGTAGCTAAACTCCGCGGCATGGGCGAAGACGTTGAAACTTGCTGCAAATGGCTTGAAAACAATAAGTTCAAGCTTAACTCTTACTTTACTGTAGCCGACCTTAAATATTTAAGAAAAGGCGGAAGAATTTCAAGCGCGGTGGCAATAGCGGGCACAATTTTAAACATAAAGCCCATTCTTAAAGCTGACGGCAATGCTAAAATTTCCATGTGCGGCAAGGTGCGCGGAAGAAGAAAGTCCGTTGCCGAACTTGCAGACTACTACAAAAACTATGCCGTATTCCCCGAAGCTCAGACCGTTGCAATAAGCCACTGCAACTGCGAGGAAGAAGCCGTTGCGCTTGCAGATATGGTTAAAGAGATGGGCGCGCGCGAAGTTACCATTGAATACTTTGACATTGTAAGCGGTGCACACGTTGGTCCCGGCTCGCTGGCGATATTCTTTATGGGAAAAGACAGGCGAGGCGAACTGTTTGCCGCTACCGAAAAGAAAGTGGCAGGCAAAACCGTGCACACGAAAGGCTGATTGCTAAAGATTAATTGCTTTGACTA
>CAJLLH010000025.1 GCA_905207385.1 uncultured Eubacteriales bacterium | reverse complement strand
GCGGCTTTTTTTATGCCCCTTTAAATTCATTTTTTTAAGCCGCATTAAATTATCCTTTTTTAATCGCGTTATTTAATGCCGCATTGAATTTGGCTTTTTCAATATTGTTTTAAGCCGCTCTTTATAACTCTTTTTGTGCCGCAGACATAATTTTCAACGCTCGCAAAAGTTTAATTTTTCGCATTCTGAAATTAAATTTTCTGCGCCGAAAAAGGTAATTAATTCGGCATTATTTAAGGCATAGTACGGCACCAATCGTCAAAATTCCGCATTTTGTTTAACGTGAATGCTTTTGCGTTTAATGTCTGCATTCGGAAAACAGATGCGCGACTTTACGCGGTGTATATGCCCGCGTTTTACGTAAAGTACGTTATCGCGCCCGAAAAAATTGCATAGGCAATCTGCGTTCTGTATTCCTCGTCTGAAAGCAGCGCCTCGTCGCTCTTGTTGGATAAAAATCCGCACTCGACAATGACGGAGGGGCTGTCTGTGCATTCCAGCATATAGTAATCGCCTATAAGCGGACTGTTCTTTTCCGCCGCGCCCTCCATGGAGTTAAGGCTTTGCTGTATGCACACGGCAAGCTGTTTTCCGCTTTGACTTTCTTTGTTGAAGAACACCTGCGCGCCTCGTCGCGAGGTATCCGAATAAAAGTTCTGGTGCACGGAAATAACCATATCGGCGCCGCATTCCTGTATAATCTGGCGTCGTTTCTGCATATCTCTCAGCTTAAAGCCCTTGGTGGGCAGTCCGTAAAGCCCCGCCTGACTTTTCCTGGTAAGCACGGCGTTGAACCCCGCCTTGCTGAAAAACCCCGCAAGCTCGCGCGAGATGGAAAGGTTAATATCGCTTTCCTTAACGCCGCTTTTCTTTCCGCGCACGCCCGCGTCTATGCCGCCGTGCCCCGCGTCTATAACTATTACGGGCGTATTCCTTGCCTGCGCGGAGGATATCCCGCCGCATAAAATTCCCACTGTTCCGCTGAAAGCAATTATTGCCGCGGCCAGCGCAAGAGCGCCCTTTTTAACGGTCAACATTTTCACGCTATATAGTACTGATTGTTTGATTTTTTTATGACTTAATGGTATAATAAAATCAAATATACAATGGTGGCGTATGCTCGGAAAAGATGATATTCTGTCGCCTGAAGGCGCGCGCAATTTAAATCCCGTGGTGCTTGCATTTGTCGGCGACGCGGTATATTCTCTGTACGTAAGGGAAAAGCTTGTCCGCGGAACGGACTTCAAGACGGGCATGCTCCAAAAGCTTGCCTCGCAAAAGGTTTCGGCGCACGGTCAGAGCGAGCTTACCGAAAAAATTCTTCCCGCATTGACCGAGGAGGAGGCGGACATATTCCGCCGCGGCAGGAACGCAAAAAAGACTACGCGCTCCAAGCACGCGAGCGTCGGCGAGTACAACCGTTCTACGGGGTTCGAGGCGGTGCTCGGCTATCTGTATCTTACGGGGCAATACCAAAGGATAGATTTTCTTTTAAAGGACTGATATGAAAACCGAAGGCAGGAACGCCGTTCTTGAACTTATAAAAAGCGGCAAACCTATAGAAAAAATAGTAATGGAAAAAAATCCGCAGGGTTCGCTTTCGCGCATATTTGCCGAAGCGCGCCGCGCGGGCGTGCGCGTTCAGTTCGCTGAAGGCAAGGCGCTTGACAGAATGAGCGCGACGGGACACCATCAGGGCGTCATAGCTTTCGCCGCGGAGTACGAATATTGCGACCTTGAGGACATAATAGAGTCCAAGGGTGAAAAGGGCGGATTTGTAATACTGTGCGACGGCATAGAGGACGTGCACAATTTAGGCTCTATAATAAGGGTGGCGGAGTGCGCGGGCGCAGACGGCGTGGTAATTCCCGCGGTAAAATCTGCCTCCGTCAACGAAGCGGTAATAAGAATTTCCGCAGGCGCGGCAAATCATATAAAGGTGGCAAAAGTGCCTTCGCTCAACGCCGCCGTAGATAAATTAAAACAAAGCGGCTACTGGCTTTACGCATTGGAAGCCGACGGCGAAAGCATTTATTCTGCCGACCTTTCGGGCAACGTAGGTCTTGTAATCGGCGGGGAGGACAGCGGCGTAAGGCGCCTGACGCGCGAAAAGTGCGATAAAACTCTTTCCCTTCCGCTTCTGGGCAGGGTAAATTCTTTGAACGCCTCGGTAGCGTTAGGCATAGCCGCATACGAAGTGGTCAGATGCAGACTGAAAAACTGAGCGACGAAAAGCTGGCTTTATTATCCCAAAGCGGCGACAAAACCGCCACCGACCAGCTTTTAAAACGCTATAAAAACATGGTTTTATCCGTCGCGCGCAGGTTTTTCCTTTCGGGCGGCGAAACGGAAGACCTCGTTCAGGAAGGCATGTGCGGACTTTATTCCGCCATACAGGGCTATTCGGAAGGCAAGTCGTCCTTCGCCTCGTACGCGGCGCGCTGCATACGCAACCGAATAATAGACGCGGTAAAGGCAACGGGCGGAGCAAAGCATTCGGCGCTAAACAACTTTCTGCCCATAGTCGAAGTCGGGGAAGAGCTGTACTCTTCGTCCGATACCGAAAACCCCGAGGACGAGCTTATAAAGCGCGAAAACAGGGGCGAATTTCTGCAGAAGATAAGCAGAAATCTTTCCTCCTTCGAATTCAAAGTAACGGTAATGTATATGGACGGCCTTACCATGGCGGAAATGTCGTCCGCGACGGGCAAACCCGTCAAAAGCATAGATAACGCCCTTCAGCGCGCCAAGCGCAAGCTGTCGGGACTGTTCTGATTTTAAGCCCCGAACGGGGCGAAGGCGGTTGTCTGCCTGCGGCGGCGTTTCAGTTGCGCAGGCAAAAAACAAATTAAGGAAGCGGCAAATGGCATATCTCGCGTTTTACAGAATGTTCCGCCCCGACACGCTCGACAAAGTGGTGCGCCAGGAACATATAGTAAAAATTTTAAAAAACCAGATAGAAAGCGGAAAAATAGGTCACGCATACCTGTTCTGCGGACCGCGCGGCACGGGCAAGACGTCCGTGGCTAAAATTTTCGCCCGCGCGATAAACTGCGAGCATCCCGTAAACGGTTCGCCGTGCGGCAAATGCCCCGCGTGCCTCGCGCTGTCTTCGGGCGGCAATCTTGATATATCCGAAATAGACGCCGCGTCCAACAACGGCGTGGACGAAATGCGCGACCTGCGCGAAAAGGTGCAGTATCCCCCCGTGGCGGGCAGGTACAAAGTTTACATCATAGACGAAGTCCACATGCTCACGGCGTCTGCGTTCAACGCAGTTTTGAAAACGCTTGAAGAGCCCCCCGCGCACGCGGTATTCATACTCGCCACTACCGAGCCGCAGAAAATTCCCGCAACCATACTTTCGCGCTGCATGCGCTTCGATTTCAAACTCATACCCCAGCGCGACCTTGAAGGCCTTTTGAAGGGCATACTCCAAAAAATCGGCAAGGAGTACGAGGAAGAGGCGGTTGCCGCCATAGCCCGCGCGGGTGCGGGCAGCGCGCGCGACACGCTTTCCATAGCCGATATGTGCGTTTCGTACTCTTCGGGCAAGCTGACCTATTCCGATGTCAACGCCGTGCTCGACAGCGCCGATTTCTATAAAATAGCCGAAGTTGTGCGCATGCTTTTGTGCGACAATTCGGGCGGAGCGCTCTCCTCGGCGGAAGAAGTATTCTCCGGAGGCAAAAGCGCGGGTGTCTTCATAAAGGATATTTTATCCTTTCTTAACAACGTCGCCGTCGCAAAAATGTGCAAAAACGCAAAGCAGATTTTAAACCTTCCGGACGAAATGTTCTCGGCAATAAGCGACATAGCTCAGGCTGACGGGCACAAAATACTGCGCGCTACTGAAATTTTCGTAAAGGCGGAAGGCGATATGCGCTACGCTGCGGACGCGCGCGTCGTGCTAGAAACGGCAATTCTGCGCTGCACTCTGCCTCAGGCAGATTATAATATAGACAGTCTTATCGCCCGCGTCTCCGCGCTCGAAAAGAAGCTCGAAAACGGAGTTGCGGCTAGCGTTCCGCAAACGGCTTATGCAAAACCCGCTGAAAGCGCGCCCTCCGTGGCAAGTAAGGAAGGCTCTTCTTTTGCAAAACCTTTCGCGGGCGGTGCTCCTACGGCAAAGCCTACTGCGCAGACGGACGAAGTGCAGTCGGATATGTTCAGCGGCAGAACGGGCAAAGCCACGGCATTCTGGGCGGATACCGCGCCGCAGAAAAAGCCTTCCGTAGCCGCAAAACCCGCTCTTAAGGAAAGCGCGGAAGAGGACGTTTTTGCCTCGTCAGCTCCTTCGGCTTCCGCTTCGCGTCCTGCAAGCGTGCAGGGCGGCGCACAAAGCGGTTCGCTTACGGGCAAAAGCGTGCACGCGGCGCTGCTGCGCGCGCTTCGCACAACGCATAAAAACGCCGTTCTGTTCACCCTTTGCTCCGACCTCACCTGCGTGCAGGAAGGCGGCAAATTTGTGTTCAATACGGAAAACGAAACGGTCAACCGCGCGATAACAAGACCGGACAACGCAAAAATCCTTTCAGAGGTGCTTGCGGGTGCGGGCGTAACCGATTACGAAGTTCGCCTCGTCAAAAAAGACGACGGATACAAAAAGGCAATCGACGCGCTCAAAGCCAATTTTGGCGGCACGGATATAGACATAAAGTAATCGCAAAACCTAAAAAATTCAGAACCGCAAGGTTCGTCTCAATAAAAAATTTATAAGGAGATTTTTATTATGGCAGCATTCAGGGGCGGCATGGCCGGGGGAATGAACAACCTCGTAAAGCAGGCTCAGAAAATACAGGAGCAGATGCAGGCTGCGGAAAAGGAGCTTGAAGAGCTTGAAGTGGTAGGCATTTCAGGCGGCGGCGAAGAGGGCGACGAAACGGTAGTCATCTACATGAACGGCAAAAAAGTAATAAACGGCGTTGAGTTCGGCAGCAAAATTTCTGGCATGATCGACCTTTCCGACGAAGAGGACGTGGAGATGCTCGAAGACCTCATTCTCGCGGCAATCAACGACGGCTATAAAAAGGCGGACGAACTTTACGAAGAAAAGATGGGCAAGTTCGGCGGAGCAAGCCTTCCCGGCATGATGTAAAAAGCCGCGGACGGTTGCAGCATATGCAATCAAAGCTGCAGCTCCCGCATTTTGAAAGGTTAAGATGGATATATTCATAGAGCCCATCGGCAGGCTTATAAACGAATTCACCAAGCTCCCCGGCGTCGGCAAAAAGACGGCGCAGAGGTACGCTTACAAAATAATAAACATGAGCACGGACGAGGCGGAAAATTTCGCCAGAGCCATAACCGACGCCAAGCGCAAGGTAAAGTACTGCAAAGTATGCGGCAACTTTACCGAAAACGACATATGCGAAATATGCCGCCTGCGCGACAAATCGGTAATCTGCGTGGTAAAAGAGCCCAAGGACGTAATAGCGCTTGAAAAATTGCACGAATACAAGGGCGTATATCACGTTCTGCACGGCGTAATCAATCCTATGGAGGGCATAGGTCCCAACGACATCCGCATAAAGGAACTGCTGTCAAGGGTAAACGAAGGCGGGGTAAAGGAAGTCATAATGGCAACCAATCCCGACGTGGAGGGCGAAGCCACGGCTATGTATATAGCTCGGCTTTTAAAGCCTTTAGGCATAAACGTAACAAGGCTTGCGCACGGCATACCTATCGGCAGCGAGCTTGAGTATACCGACGACGTAACTCTTTCGCGCGCGCTTTTGGAAAGAAAGTCCATTTAAAATTTTGCGCGGCGGCGCGCAAAAAGATATGCGCGGTTATGCGAAATCTTATAATATGCAAGCTTTTTTGGCGTGCGGCAAAACCGCATTCGTCAAATAAATCTGCGCTTTAAGGCGCATTAAATTACTTACGGCGCGCCGAATTCGGCGCTTTACATAAAGGGGACAAAAATATGAAAATTTCCGTTCTCGGCTGCGGCAGATGGGGTTCGTTCATCGCGTGGTACCAGTCGGCGATTAAAGGAAATGACGTAATAAGCTGGGGACCCGAAGGCGAACCTTCTTACGAAGTTTTAAAAAATACTGGCAGGAACGAGTACGTCGAACTCGACGGCAGAATAAAGCTCACCTGCGACCTTGAGTACGCTCTCAGAGAAAGCGACATAATAATAATTTCCATAAGCTCGCAGGGACTGCGCGGCTTTATGCAGAAGATAATAAAGTACCCCGTGCAGGACAAAATTTTTGTTCTTTGCATGAAGGGTATAGAGGAATCTACGGGCAAGCGCCTTTCCGAAGTGCTTACCGAAAGCGGCATAGACAAAGACAAAATTGCCGTATGGGTAGGTCCCGGGCACATTCAGGCGTTCGTCAAAGGCATACCCAACTGCATGGTAATAGACTCTTCCAACGAAGAGCTCAAGCGCTACCTTGCCGACAATTTCAAAAGCAACTTAATACGCTTTTATTACGGCAACGACCTTATCGGCACCGAAATCGGCGCGGCGGCAAAAAACGTGCTCGGCATTGCCGCGGGCATACTCGACGGAAGCGGCTACGTAAGCCTGAAAGGTCCGCTTATGGCGCGCGGCGCGTACGAGGTAGGCTCGCTTATAAAGGCAATGGGCGGCAATTTCATGTCGGCTTACGGCCTTGCGCACCTCGGCGATTACGAAACGACGCTCTTTTCCGAATATTCGCACAACCGCCGTTACGGCGAAATGATGGTTCACGGCGCAAAGTTTGAAAAACTTGCCGAAGGCGTAATGACGGCAAAGGCAATGAAAAAGCTCGGCGAAAAGTACGGCGTGGAACTGCCCATAACCGAAGCCGTTTACGAAGCGTGCTTCTTATCGCACGCATTTGAAAGCGGCGACGGCGCAAAAGAGTGCATGAATATAATTTTAAAACTTTTCGACAGGGCAACCAAAAGCGAATTTGAATTCTGATTAAAGGCGTTTTGTCTTTATTCGGGGGCGGTATGGCAGAAGAAAAAAAGTGTACGGCGTATCCGCACATCACATTGTATGTGATTTTAAACTTTATGCTTTTTTGTTTCAGCTTAATTTTCTGCGTTCTCCTTTCAAAAGATTTCGGCGAGGTGTTCAGGGTAATAAATATCGTGCTTGCCGTCTTGTTGTCGGTCAGCTTTGTTTTCACCTTTGTTTATACCACGTTTTCAGGCTGGAACGGTAAAATTATATTCGATGCCGAAAAAGCGTGCCAGAAGCGCTGGGGCAAGTTGTATGAATGGCGGTGGGATGACGTATGCGATATAACCTGCAAAACTTCAAGACCCTGGTTTTTTTGCATAAGAATAGGCAGATACGACGTGCCGCCCGCCTTTAAAATGTATTGCCGTTCGCACGATAAAGTACTTTGTTTCAGACTTAACTCTGATTTGGACGAAAAGTTTACCGAATTATGCTCAAACGCAGCCATAAACGAAAAATTCTGCAAACTTATATCCGAGTGCGACTTTTATTACAGTTTCAGATATAACAAAAACAAGCCCCATACCGCGCGTGCGGAAAAAAGACTTGCCAACGGCATGATTATTTATTTTGTTGCGCGGCTTTTGGCAGTGTTGTTTGTGTTTGCAGCCATTATTCTGTTTTATGCCGAACAAACTGTGGTTGCCATAGTTATGCTTGCGTGCATGGCTGTATTTTTGATTATAGGCGTCGTCGCTTATTTTTTAGCAAGAAAAAATAAATCGGACGGCAATGAAGACGGCGACGGTTGCAATGATAAATAACGCGAAATAAGGCGTAATCTTCTTTGCGCGGCAATAATGCAAACAATTATAAAAAATTTTTATTGCTTTACAAAAAAAGTAAAAAATTTGCAACCGCGCGTAATGGGTTGCAAATTTTTTGATTGCATTTTAAAATAATAATCGGAAAAAATTTAACGGCTTTAAGGATTAATATGGTAAGAAACGATTTAAGAAATGTAGCTATAATAGCACACGTTGACCACGGCAAAACCACGCTTGTCGACGCGCTTTTAAAGCAGAGCCACGCATTCAGAGAAAATCAGGCAGTAGAAGAAAGGGTTATGGACTCCAACGACATAGAGCGCGAGCGCGGCATAACCATACTTGCAAAGAACACGTCCGTGCACTATAAGGGCGTTAAAATCAACATAGTAGACACCCCGGGCCACGCCGACTTTTCGGGCGAAGTTGAAAGGGTTATGATGATGGTTAACGGCGTACTCGTTCTCGTAGACGCCGCCGAAGGTCCTATGCCCCAGACGCGTTTCGTTGTGCAGAAGGCGCTTGAAATGGGTCACAGACTCATAATAGTCGTAAACAAAATAGACCGTCCCGACGCCCGCCTTGCTGAAGTTCAGGACGAAATACTTGAACTTCTGATGGAGCTTGACGCCACCGACGACCAGCTTATGAGCCCCGTTGTATGGTGCTCCGGCCGCAACGGCACCGCCACGCTCGACATAAACACCCCCGGCAAGGACCTCACGCCGCTTTTCGATACCATACTTTCGCACATTCCCCCTATGGAAGTGGACGAAAAGGGCGGACCTCAGCTTCTCGTATCTTCCATCGACTATAACGACTATGTCGGCCGCATAGGCATAGGCAGAATAGAGCGCGGCGAAATACTTCAGGGTCAGAGCGTAGTAGTTACCAACTACAACAATCAGCAGATGAGAATGGCTGGCAAAATAGCCAACCTTTATCAGATAGAAGGTCTTAACCGCGTACCCTGCGAAAAGGCAATTGCGGGCGATATAGTATGCTTTTCAGGCCTTGAAAAAATAAACATAGGCGACACCGTCTGCTCGCCCGACTGCGTGGAAGCTCATAAATTCGTAAAAATTTCCGAGCCTACGGTAGAAATGACTTTCTCTGTAAACGATTCTCCTTTTGCCGGCAAAGAGGGCAAGTGGGTAACCACGAGGCACCTTCGCGAAAGGCTTTTCCGCGAGCTTTTAAAGGACGTTTCTCTCCGCGTTGAAGAAACGGAGTCTGCCGACAGTTACCGCGTGTGCGGCAGGGGCGAAATGCATCTTTCCATACTCATCGAAAACATGCGCAGAGAGGGTTACGAATTCCAGGTATCCACGCCTCGCGTTATGTACAAGGAAATTGACGGTGTTAAGTGCGAGCCTATGGAACGCCTCATAGTAGACGTTCCCGATGAATTTTCCGGCGCGGTATTCCAGAGCATGGGCGAAAGGAAGGGCGAACTTCTGCACATGAGCGCAGTTGGCAGCCGTACCCGCCTTGAATTCATAATTCCCGCCCGCGGACTTTTCGGCTACAAGAGCGAATTTCTTACCTCAACCAAGGGCGAGGGCGTATTCTCCAGCGTGTTCTTCGAGTATCAGCCTTACAAGGGCGAATTCTCGCGCCGCAGCACGGGTTCGCTTGTCGCGTTTGAAACGGGCGAGGCGGTAACTTACGGTCTTTACAACGCTCAGGGTCGCGGCACGCTGTTCATCGGTCCGGGCACAGCCGTATACGAAGGAATGGTTATAGGCGAAAGCCCCAAGAGCGAGGATATAAACGTAAACGTCTGCAAGCAGAAGCACCTTACCAACACGCGTTCGTCCTCCAGCGACGATGCTTTAAGGCTTATCACACCCAAGCGCATGAGCCTTGAAGAGTGCCTTGAATTCATCGCCGACGACGAACTTCTTGAAATCACGCCCAAGAACATACGCATACGCAAGCGCATACTGGACAGCGAACTTCGCGCCAAAGCCAACGCAAAGCTTAAAAAGGGTATGTGAGCAAGGCTTTGTCCGCATAAAAGCAATTAAACAAGCATATATAAATACTGCCGCAGCGCGGCGGTATTTTTTTTGCCGCCGGAATATATCTGCGGCGGGTAAGGAGGCGGCTGTGGAAGGCGTTGCGCATACCGTACTTATAGAGGAATGCAAAAAAATTTCCGCCACGGGCATAGACAGCGTGGACGGGTTTACCCCCACGCAGATAATTTTAAGTTATTCGGGCGGCAGAATAATAGTTGCGGGCAGCGGGCTTAAAATTACTGCTTTTTCCAAGGGCAGCGGCGCGTTTGCCGCCTGCGGTGAGGTAACGGGCGTAAAGTACGCGGGCAAGGGCATAAAGTTCGCGCAAAAACTTTTCAAGTAATATAAGGCGGCAAATCAGCTTTTGCCACCCGTAAAATTTTTAAGGTAACGCGCGGAACGGTGCAAATTCTTTTAGCATTTTTCCCCGCCAGTGAATATAATGCAGCTGAAAATATTTTTAATCTGCCTTGCCTGCGGAGTCATAAGCGGAGTGGTTTACGACGTTCTGTACATAATCCGCCGCACGTTCCGCGGCGAAAAAGTCAGGTCTGTAAGGTACGCGGCGGTAACGGCAGTATGCGACGTTTTGTATGCCGCCGCGCTTACGCTGTCTTTCGTTTTCTGCTCCGTTTGCTTCTCTTTTCCCGATGTAAGGCTGTATATGATAGCCGCATGCGTGCTCGGAGCGGCATTGTATATCAAAAGTTTCCACATAATGGTTGCTTTTTTGATAAATAAATTGTATAATAGAACTACCAAGGTAGTAAAAAAAATAAAAAGCGCGCAAAAGCCGCGCCGCTTTGGCAAATCATAGAGGTAATCTTTAATGAATATACAGAAGCGCAATCGTCTTATAGCGGCGGGCACGGTAACCATAGTACTGTTGCTTGTAGTGCTTGTTGCAATAATGATTTACCAGCTTGTGGTTATAGTAGATCTCAACAAGCGCAAAAACGAGCTTAAGGAACAGATTGCGGAATATTACGACAGTATCAACGCCCCCGGCGGTCTTAAAGACCAGCTTGAGTATTACGAAGATTACGACGCGCTTTTCCAGCTTGCGGTCGAGTACGAAATCATAGGCAAAAAATAAGTTTGCCGCGCGCCGCTTGTTCATTTGCGGCAATTTTACAGGTAAAGCATGAAAATTTCAGCGATAGACGTTGGTTCGAATTCCGTTCGCCTCATGGTAATGGCGGACGGAAAAACTTTATATAAGCAGATAGATACCACCCGCCTTGGTGAAGGCCTTGCCAAAAGCGGCGTTTTAAAGCCCGAAGCCATAGAGCGCACCGCGCGTTCCGTGCAGCTTTTTGCCGCCGCGGCGGAACTTAACGGCGCGGGCACGCCTTACGTGTTCGCTACTGCCGCCGTGCGTTCGGCGAGCAACGGCTCAGACTTTGTTAAGCGCGTAAAGGAGCTTTGCGGCATAGACGTGGACGTGATAAGCGGAGAAGAGGAGGCTGCCTGCGGCATAGCGGGCGCGCTCCGCGGCAGGGACGGCGGAATTATCGACCTCGGCGGCGCCAGCACGGAAATAACAGTGCAGAAGGGCGGCGCGGTCATTTATTCAAAAAGCGTTAATGCGGGCACCGTGCGCCTTTTCGACCTTGCCGGGCAGGACAAGTCCGCGCTTGAAAAAGTAATAGCCGAAAGGCTTGAAGATTACGGCAACCCCGACCTTTCGCAAGCCGATATGTACGGCGTGGGCGGCACGGCGACCAGCCTTGCGGCGCTGTATCACGGACTTGAAAAGTACGACCCGAACATAGTTGACGGCACGGTGTTAACGCCCGAATGGCTTAAATCGGAAGCCGACCTTCTTTTATCCCTCACGCCCGAACAGCGCAAGGGCTTAAAGGGAATGGACGTTCGCCGCGCGGACGTAATTGCGGGCGGCTGCCTGCTTTTATACAGCATTTTGAATAAATTCGGCGCAAAAAAGCTCACCGTTTCCGAAAGCGACAATCTTGAAGGTTACGTCATTTTAAGGGGGCTTGCAAAGTGAGGGCGGCGGTAACAGTTATTTCCGCGGTACTTTCCCTCGCCGTGGCTGCGGCGGGTTGCTGGCTTATGTATGAAAACGGCGGACTGTGGTTTTTAATAGGTTATATAGCTCTGTGTGCGGTGTTTTTCCCCATAGCCGTAATCTTGCACGAGCTCGGACACGTAATTTTCGGCGCGATGAGCGGAATGAAAGTAAAGATGTCGCGGCTCAATCCTTTTCTGACCTCCGCAAGCTGCACGGTTATGCCCTTAAAGTCAAAAAACATCAAGCGCAGATTAATTATAACTACTTTGGGTGGAATTGTCTTAAACGCCCTGTTTTTAGCCCTCGGCGCGGCTGCGTTCGCGCTCGGCGGCAAGCTTGTAATATTAACTTTCGTAGCTCCGTCCTCGCTTTATCTCTTTCTGATAAACGCCGTGCCTCTTGAATACGCAAGCGGCAAAACGGATATGCTCGCGGCGGCGGAGGCGGTAAAGGGAGAACCCTCTTACCTCGTTTTAGAGCGCGTCCTCACAATTCAGGGTATGCTTTCCGAAGGCGCTAAGCTCGAGGATATAGACGAGCAGTTTTTTTATTCCGTGCCGCAGGTTGCGGAAGACGACGCGGCTTTTATAATGCTGGTATCTCTTCGCGCCGACTACTACAAGGCTAAGGGGGACGAGGCGAACGCCGCAAAGTGGGAAGAAAGGCTTTCTTCCCTTCTGGAATATCTGCCCGAAGGGTACGAGGTTTCCGAATGCGACTAAGTCTTGCAGTGCGGTAAATCTGTCTGTAAGATTAAAAAAATAAAAATATGACGGCGCAGCGCCCGCAAACTT
>CAJLLH010000024.1 GCA_905207385.1 uncultured Eubacteriales bacterium | reverse complement strand
GCGCTTTTAATAGTTAACATCTTTTATCCCGTAAAATATCTGACGGCATTTTTCGTCTCGCGCAAAAGCGCGCCGCTTGGCGAACTGAATATGTGCGTGCTCGACTGTGGTCAGGCGGACTGCGCCATACTTACCCTGCCCGATGGCAAAACAATGCTTATAGACGGCGGCGACGGAACTTACCGCTCTGTGCTCGACATTCTTACCGAGCTCAACCGCCGCGATATTTCAACTATCGATTACCTTGTCTGCACGTCTGTTGCGGAAGAGCACTGCGGCGGGCTTGCGGAAATCATAAACAACAAAAGGGTAGGCACAATCTTTTACCCTTACTGCAACAACAGGTACATAACCGACGCCTTTTCGCAATTTGTTTCCGCCGCCGAATCAAGCGGCGCAGAACTTGTAATTTCCGAATACGGCGCGGGCGTGCAGAGCGGAGATTTTTATTTCACATTTCTCTCGCCGTCGGTGCATACTGCGCCTGATGGTGAGTACGATAAATTGAATTCCGACCCTACCGCGCAGAACATTGCAGATTCCTCCGCCGTAATGTGGCTGGAGTACGCGGGCAGAGGGATATTTTATGCGGGCGACGCAACGTCTGCCGTGCTCGGCAAAATTGCAGACGAGTACATATTTGCACAGTCGCTCGGACAGGACGATTTGTTTACATTCGGCGGCAATAAAATAGATTTCGGCAAGTGCGCGGTTTATAAAGTCGCGGGGCACGCAGCGCCATCGTCGCGCGCAGCTGTACTCACCGATTTGCTTTCGCCGAAAATTTCGGTAATATCTGCCGGCAAAAACAATGCGCAGGGTTGCCCCGATACTTCGGTAATGTCCGACCTTCTTGCAAGCGGCGAACTTTTCATAACGATGTACGATGGCGACATAACCGTAACCATAAACAGTAACGGCGACTGCACTGCAAAGGCGTCGGACTGAATAACTGATTTAAAATGAATAAAGCTTTTGCGGTGGAATGATTAATTTATTGCCGCAAGTAACTTATACGGGAGATGCAGATGAAACTTACAACCGCAGGCGAATCTCACGGCAAGGCGCTGGTGGGCATAATAGAAGGTTTGCCTTCTAACCTTCAGCTCGACTTTGCAAAAATCAACACCGACCTTGCGTTAAGGCAAAGCGGCTACGGCAGGGGCGGCAGACAGAAGATTGAAAAGGACAGGATTGAGGTATTAAGCGGCGTGCGCAACACGCTTACGCTTGGCAGTCCGCTGGCTTTTCAGATAGTAAATGCCGATTATAAAAACTGGGAAAACTGTATGAGCGCGGACAGCTGCGACGTAACTTTGCGCACTCTTACCAAAGTGCGCCCCGGTCATGCCGACCTTACGGGGCTTCTTAAGTTCGCCCAGACGGACGCCCGCAACATTTTAGAGCGCGCAAGCGCAAGGGAAACGGCGGTTCGCGTTGCGGCGGGCAGCATAGCGGCGCAGTATCTCGCGGCGCTCGGCATAGAAATCGGCGGATACGTTAAAAGCGTCTGCGGCGTCCGCGACGACAACGAATATCCCTTCGAAAAACTTAGCGAGGCTAAAAAACATCCCCTTTTCATGCTCGACGATGGCAAGGAAGAGGAGGCGGTAAAGCTTATTGATTGTTTAAAGGAGCGCGGCGATACGGCAGGCGGCGTGTTCGAAGTACGCATACACGGTCTTAAAAGCGGATTCGGCAGCTGCATGACTTACGGCGAAAAGCTCGATGCGCGCCTTGCGGGCGCTTTGATGAGCGTTCAGGCAATAAAGGGTGTGGAAGTAGGCCTAGGTTTTGCTGCGGCAGGCCTGCCCGGAAGCCGCGTTCACGACGAAATATATAAAAAGGACGGCGCGTTTTTCCGTCATACCAACAATGCGGGCGGCATAGAAGGCGGAATGTCCAACGGAGAAGATATTATTCTGCGCGCCGCGATGAAGCCCATACCCACGCTTATGCGCGGACTTAACACAGTAGACTTTGTTTCGGGCGAGCCTTGCCGCGCGGCGGGCGAACGGAGCGACGTTGCGGCAATCTGCGCGTGCGAAATAATTTGCGAAAGCGTGGCGGCGTTCACGTTAGCCCAGGCTGTTTCCGAAAGGTTGGGCGGCGACAATATGGCGCAGGTTATAAAAAGGTATTCGGAGCTTTACTGATGAAAACTGTTGAAATAATCACCCCCGCCAGCAAAAGCAGGGTAATATGCGGCGACGGCGCGTTTGAGGCAAACATTCCCGAACTCTGCCGCGATAAACTTACCTTTACGGTTACAGACAGCAACGTTTACCGCATTTACCGCAATTTATTTGACGATATCTTTTCAAAAAGCGGTGCGGTGCACGTGATACCCGCGGGCGAAAAAAGTAAAAATTACAACGTTCTTCTGGGCATACTCAAGGCTATGCTTGCCGCGGGCTTAAAGCGCAATTCCACCGTTTTTGCGGTTGGCGGCGGAGTGGTTGGCGATATCGCGGGGCTTGCGGCTTCGCTGTATATGCGCGGCGTGCACCTTGTGCAAGTGCCCACAACGCTTCTTTCGCAGGTAGACAGTTCCGTCGGCGGCAAAACGGCAATTGATTTGTGTGGCCTAAAAAACATAGTCGGCACATTCTATCAGCCCGAAGTTGTTGTGGCAGACCCTATGTTTTTGCAAACGCTTCCCGCGCGCGAAGTGCGTTGCGGCTTGGGCGAGATAATAAAGACGGGCGCGCTCAATAAAGAAATTTACCAAAAACTTTTGCTAAATGAAAACAGGCTTAAGGACGCGTTTTTTTTAAAGGATATAATTTACGACTGCATAGCGCACAAAGCCGACGTCGTAAGAAGGGACGAAAAGGAGAGCGGGCTCAGAAAAACGCTCAACTTAGGCCATACCACGGGGCACGCGTTCGAGCTTTATTATAAAAGAAAATCGCACGGCGAATTTGTTCTTGCGGGAATGTATTACGAGCTGTACATAGCCTTAAGTTGCGGCATATGTGCGCCCGAATATGCAGACTCGCTTATAAAACTTATAAAAAAGGTAATAAAAATTCCCGCATATGCCGACGCGGAAAAAGCCTGCCTTATGGCGGCTTATGATAAAAAGAATGTCCGCGCCGAAGAAATTTCGCTGATAGTTCCCGCCGCTCCCGGTCAGTCTGAGGAAGTACGCCTTTCCACGGAAAGGTACGCGGAGCTGATAGGCGAATGCAGCAGAAAGTTAAAGGAGAACAGCAATGAAAAAGCTTAAGCTTGCCGTTATCGGCAAAGATGTATCGCAGTCGTCAAGCCCCGCAATGCACACATTCATCGCACGCAGACTTGGCGCAGAGATATCCTACGATAATATTTCCGTGCCCGTGGAGGAGTTCACTTCGCGCGCGCCCGCTTTCTTTGAAAATTACGATGGCTTCAACGTAACAATACCGTTCAAGCTTGACATAATTCCCTTTTTAAGCGGACTTGAAGGCGACGCAAAAACGTTCGGCGCGGTAAATACCGTCATAAGCTCCTCGCGCAAGGGCTACAATACCGACGGACTCGGCTTTATGCTGATGCTTCAGAACAACGGCGTAAAGGTTAAAGGCAGCAGCGTGCTCCTTCTCGGAGCAGGCGGAGCGGGCAGAAGCGCGGCTAAAAAACTTGCGGAAGGCGGCGCGGCAGTTTATGTTTTCGATATGCGCAAGCAATCAGCCGAAGACCTTGCAAAAGAGGCAGAGGGAATTACTGCGGTTGAAAGCATTGAAAATAAACCTTACGATATTATAATCAACGCTACGGGCGTAGGAATGCACAAAACAGTCGGCATATCCCCCGTCGGCGCAGAGCTTATAAGTCTTTGCAAAACTGCAATAGATCTTATATATGTGCCGCCAAAAAGCAAATTTCTTGAAATTGCCGAAGGGCTCGGCAAAAAAATTATCAACGGCATGGCAATGCTCTTTTATCAGGCGTACTATGCCGAATGCATTTACCAGAATTTCGAGCCCGATGCGTCCGTTGCGGCGGAGCTGTTTGAAGAGTACAAAAAGCAGAATTTATGCTGAACAGGTGGTAATATGAAACTTTTATTTATCAACGGCGTTAACCTCAATATGACAGGCGTGCGCGAAAAAGGCGTCTACGGCAGCCAGACTCTGGACGAAATCAACGGCGAAATTGCCGCGCATTTCAAAGGCATAGAGTGCGAATTTTACCAGAGCAACATAGAGGGCGAAATATGCACAAAACTGCACACCGCCGACTGCGACGGAATAATTCTTAACGCAGGCGCGTTCACGCATTACAGTTACGCCATAAGGGACGCGATAGCCGCCATAAAAATTCCCGTTGTGGAAGTGCATATGTCAAACGTATATAAGCGCGAAGAGTTCCGCCATAAATCTGTAATTTCAGAAGTGTGCGCGGGCAGCATAGTCGGTTTCGGCAAAAACAGCTATATCCTTGCGGGCGAAAGCTTTCTTTTAAAGTAACTTTAATTTTTGCAAACTTGTTGCGCCGCGGCGTTTTGCGGCGCATTATTTAAGGCATATATCGGGGTTAATTATGAATATTGTGCTTTGCGGCATGATGGGTTGCGGCAAAACTACCGTCGCGGCGGAGCTTTCGCGCCTTACGGGCATGGAGCAGACCGACACCGACGCGGAGATAGTAAAAGAGTACGGCAGAATTGCCGATATATTTGAAAAATACGGCGAAGCGCGCTTCAGAGAAATTGAAACGCAGACGGTTGCGCGCATATCCTCGCGCGATAACATAATAATCGCCACGGGCGGCGGTTGCGTTCTCAATTCCGCTAACGTGGAATATCTTAAACGCAATGGCAAAATATTTTTTCTTCAAACGCGCGCCGAAACGCTTATAAAGCGCGTTGAGGGCGATACCGAACGCCCTTTGCTTGCCGGCGGAGCGGAAAAGCGCATAAACGAACTTCTGCCCGCGCGCACGCCGAAATATCTTGCCGCAGCCGATTACGTGGTTGATACAGACGGCGCAGAACCTGAAGAAATTGCGCTTAAAATAATCGATATTTCGGGCATAGTACGTTGTTAATTTTGTTTTTAGTTTGTTTACATCATTTATAAATAAATGGCAGGGATTATGAAAACTGTTCTTGTTACGGGCGGCACGAAGGGTATAGGCCGCGACATAGCTTTTGAATTTTTACAGCGCGGCTACGAGGTGGTCATAAATTACTCCTCTGACGAAAATGCCGCAATAGCCACTCAGGCCGAGTTCAACATGCTCGGCTATTGTCCCGTGCTTATGCGCGCCGACGTTTCCGACCAGGCGCAGGTGGATGATATGTTCGCTGAAATTTTCCGCCTTTACAATAAGCTCGACGTGCTTGTAAACAACGCGGGCATATCGTGCATAAAGGTAATTCAGGATACTACTTCCGAAGAGTGGGACAGAATTTTTGCCGTCAATGCCAAGGGCGCTTTTCTGTGCAGCCGCGCAGTTGCGGACAGAATGATAGGCGCGGGCGGCGGAGCTATTATAAATGTTTCGTCTATCTGGGGCGAAGTGGGCGCAAGCTGCGAAGTGGCTTATTCGGCATCCAAAGCGGCAGTAATAGGCTTTACCAAAGCGCTCGCCAAAGAGCTGGCGCCCTCCAACGTGCGCGTAAACTGCGTAAGCCCCGGCGTTATAGATACAACGATGAATTCCCACCTTACCGCAGACGAAGTTGAGGAACTTATAGAGCAGATACCGATGGGCAGACTGGGCACGGGCGAAGACGTGGCAAAAGCCTGCGCATTCCTTGCGGAAGCTTCATACGTTACCGGCGAAGTGCTTTCCGTAGGCGGCGGATTTGCAAAATAATTTCGGTTTGTTTATGTAAGCTTTTGCGCGGCTTAACATTGCAATGCATATGCAGATTAAGTTTTTAGTCGGCGAAAGCTTTAAGTTTGTAATTTAAAAGCGCGCGGACAGCCGTCCGCGCGCATATTATTTGCGTTTTTGCAGGTTTATCGTGCCTTGCACGGGGTTAAAATATATATGTAAAAAAATTTTTTAAAAAATTAAAAAAAATTGTGCAAAAATAAAGGAATTGAAAAATTTTTTGCGTATATAAAGGCGTGAAAGAAAAAATGCCCGTTCTTAAAGAGCGTACGTATGCTATCGAGGAGCAGTTTTTATCCCCGTACGCAACAAAGTCCAAGCAAACAAAGGGGCGCTGCCGCGAGGAAAAACCCTGCGCGATGCGCACCGACTTTCAGCGCGACCGCGACAGAATTATTTATTGCAAAGCTTTCAGGCGGCTCAAAAACAAAACTCAGGTTTTTTTCTCTCCCGAAGGCGACCACTATATCACGCGGCTGACGCATACGCTTGACGTCGCCCAGATAGCCAGAAGCCTTGCGCGTGCCCTCGCTTTAAACGAGGACCTTGCCGAGGCAACTGCCTTAGGTCACGATTTGGGACATACCCCTTTCGGGCACAGCGGCGAACGCATACTCAATAAACTTGCACCCGGCGGCTTCCGCCATAACGAACAGTCTGTCCGCGTGGTGGACGTGCTCGAAAAGGACGGCGCGGGTCTGAATTTAACGTTTGAAGTGCGCGACGGCATTTTAAACCACAGAAAAAGCGGCAATCCCGCCACGCTCGAGGGCAGATGCGTTTCAATTGCGGACAGAATTGCTTACATCAATCACGACCTCGACGATGCGATTCGTGCGGGCGTTTTAAAGCCTTCGGATATCCCCGCGAGCATAACAAAAGTGCTGGGCACGGGCCCTAAAGAGCGCATAAATACTGCAATAACTTCCGTCTGGAATGAAAGCTACGGCAAAAACTTCGTGCGTATGGGCAAAGAGGTGGAAGAGGCGAGCGAAGCGCTCCGCGCGTTCATGTTCGATAGGGTATACTTTACCGAGTTTGCGCGCGGCGAAGAGGAGAAAGCTGAAAGAATGCTTTCCTATATGTACGAATACTTTATAAAGAACATAGATAAACTACCCGCAACATTTGTTTCGCTTGCGGACAGGTTTCCCGCAGAACAGGTAGTGTGCGACTACATATCCTCCATGACCGACAGGTATGCGGTGTATACTTTCAATAAAATTTGTGTGCCGCGGGGCTGGTCTTTCGTGGACGAAAATAACTGAGGCAGTGCCGTTATTTGCGGTATATATGCGGGGCAATTTGTTTTAACAATAGGTATAAAGCAAAATTTTAATGCATTAAGGAGAATATGGCAGGCGGATACGACAGGGACTTTTTAAGGCTCCTTACCGAAAAACTTAATATAGTAGACGTCGCGTCGTCATATATGCACCTTGAAAAGAAGGGCGGAACTTACTGGGCGTGCTGTCCGTTCCATCACGAAAAGACGGCGTCCTTTCACATAGACGAAAACAGACAGTTTTATCACTGCTTCGGCTGCGGAGTTTCGGGCAACGTGATAACGCTTGTGCGCGAAATGGAAAACGTAGACTTCGGCGATGCTGTAAAACTTCTGGCAGAGCGCGCAAACCTGCCTTTGCCGCAGACGTCGTTCGACGGCGAAAAAACGGCGGAAGTCAAGCGCAAGCGCGACACGCTTTTAAAGCTGATGAACGACTGCGCGCATTTTTATCTGGACAACCTCAATTCAGGCAAGGCCGACGCGCATATAGAATATATACTTTCCCGCGGCATACCTGCGGGCGTGGTTCGTTCTTTCGGCCTTGGCGCAAGCCTTAACTATTACGACCTTCCCAAATTTCTTCTTGCCAAAGGCTATTCAAAGCAGGATATGATAGACAGCGGCGCGGTAAACGAAGTCGAAGGCAGACTTTCCGACGCGCAGGGCGGAAGACTTATTTTTCCCATAATAAATGCGTTCGACGAGGTTGTGGCTTTCGGCGGCAGAGCGCTTAAGAAAACCGACTTCGCGAAATACAAAAATACCAAAGAAACGCTTATATTCAACAAGAGCAAAATGCTCTACAATATAAACAGATTAAAAAAACTGCGGCGCGCGGGCGGACTTAAAGAAGTTATAATGGTTGAAGGATATATGGACACCATTTCCCTTCATCAGGGCGGATTCAAGAACGTGGTCGCCAGCATGGGCACGTCGCTCACGCAGGAGCAGGCCCGCCTTCTCAAGCGATACTGCAATACCGTGCTCATAAGTTACGACGGCGACGGCGCGGGGCAGAAAGCCAACATGCGCGGACTCGAAATTCTAAAAAGCGAAGGGCTTGACGTGCGCGTCGTACCTCTTCCCGAAGGGCTCGACCCGGACGACGTAATAAAACAGCGCGGCGCGGAAGCTTACCGCGAATGTCTTGATAACGCCATGCCGCTTATAGACTATAAAATGTCTGTAGCGCGGCGCGCGTTCGACATAAGCAAACCCGAAGATAAAATAAAATACGTAGGCGAGGCGCTTAAAATAGTGCGTTCCGCCGAAACTTCTGCCGAGCGCGAGCTTATGCTTAAAGATTTGCGCGACGAAACGGGCATAAGCTACGAATCGTTAAGCCGCGACCTTCAGCAGATACCTGCCGAAAAGCAGGAGCGTGAAGAGGAGCAGACGAAAATGTCTGCCGACTCTGCGGATGTAAACGTAAAAGCTTCGCGATTCGTTGCGGCGGCGTTTCTTTTCGGCGCGCGCTACACCCGCGATATGAACATAGACGAAATACCTTTCGCAAGCGACGTGCATTCGCTGGTTGCAAGCTACGTTAAAAGCAAGGCGTTACTCGGCGAAAAGGTAACGCTGAGCGAACTGTTCGACTTTTTCGACGAAGGTACGCCCGAATATGAAGAGCTGTGCCGCATACTCGACCTGAACGACGGTGAAAACCTTGAGGGCGAAGTGCCGCAGAAGTATTTTTCGGACTGCGTGGCAAGGCTAAAATCGGACAGCATTGCGCAGGCTATAGAAGAGGTTAAAAAGCAGTTTGCCGCCGCTGACGGCATAGAAGAAAAAAGGCAGGCCGCCGCGTTATTGCAGCAGCTTATTAAGCAAAAGGAAAAAATTAAAAGCGGAGATATACGATGAGCTTATCCGACCAGAAATTAAACGACATTGTAAAAAAGATTATCGACGACTTCAGTGCAAAGGGTTCGATTACAACAAATAACCTTTGCGACATTATGGAAAAATACGATACCACGCCCAACCAGATGGATTTCGTATACAAATCGGTCGCCGATGCCGGCATTCAGATTATCGATGAAGCCGAGCGCGACAAAGAGCTTTACGAACAGGCTCTTTCCGATATAGGGCTAGACGACCCCGTTAAAATGTATCTTAAGGATATAGGCCGCGTACCCCTTCTTTCGGCTGACGATGAAATAGAGCTTGCGCGCAAAATGCAGGACGGCGATGAGGAAGCCAAGAAAAAACTTTCCGAGGCTAACTTAAGGCTGGTCGTTTCCATTGCAAAAAGGTACGTCGGCAGGGGCATGCTTTTCCTCGACCTAATTCAGGAAGGCAATCTGGGTCTTATGAAAGCCGTTGAAAAATTCGACTATCAGAAGGGCTTCAAATTTTCCACATACGCAACGTGGTGGATAAGGCAGGCAATAACCCGCGCCATAGCCGACCAGGCGCGCACCATACGTATACCCGTGCATATGGTTGAAACAATCAACAAACTCACGCGCGTATCCCGTCTTCTTACCCAGCGTTTCGGCAGAGAACCCACCCCCGCGGAAATAGCCAAGGAAATGAACATTTCGGAAGAGCGCGTGCGCGAAATTCAGAAAATCGCTCAGGACCCCGTTTCGCTTGAAACGCCTATCGGCGAAGAGGAAGATTCGCACCTCGGCGACTTTATCGAGGACGAAACTACCGTAACCCCTTCGGACAGCGTATCCACAACAATGCTTAAAGAAACGCTTTTGTCCGTGCTCAACAGCCTTACCCCTCGCGAAGAAAAGGTGCTCCGTCTGCGCTACGGCGTTGACGACGGTCGCCCCCGCACCCTTGAAGAGGTAGGCAAGGAATTCAACGTAACGCGTGAACGCATACGTCAGATAGAGGCCAAGGCTTTAAGAAAGCTGCGCCATCCTTCGCGCTCCAAACACCTTAAAGATTTCCTCGATACGTAATATGACCGAGCGTCTTAAAAAGTTGTGCGCACTGCTCGGTCGCTGCGAAGTGTTTGCCGATGTTGGCTGCGACCACGGCTATTGTGCAGACTATATGCTCGGCTCGGGGCTGTGCAAAAGCGCAATCATTACGGATATAAGCGCGTCAAGCCTTTCCAAGGCAGAACGGCTTTTAAAAAAATATATAGCCGAAGGCTGTTGCCGCTCCGTCTGCTGCGACGGGCTCGACGGCGTGGCGGAAGGCAGTGCCGACCTCGTGCTCATTGCGGGCATGGGCGGCGAAGAAATACTTAAAATTTTAAAACAATCGTATATACCTCAGTCGTTTGTGTTTCAGCCGATGAAAAATGCGGCGCAGCTTCGAGCGTATCTTATCGAAAATGGTTGTTCTATAACCTACGACGGGCTTTTTACCGAAACGCGCGGCGGGCTTATAAAGCACTATTTTGCAATAAAAGGCAACCGCACGGGCGGCACGTCTGCGTACAGCGCGGCGCAGCTCGCTTACGGCAGGGACAGCCTCGGCACGGCGGAACTTGAGGAGCTTTTAAAATACGAACTCAACAAAAACCTTACTTACGCGCAGGGCGAACTGTCGCCGTCTTCGCGCGCGGAAGTTGAAGACCGCATAAAATTCATAAAGGGGGTGCTTAGCGGTGAAACCTGCTGACGTGTTTGCCGTTCTCGGGCGCGAGGTTGCGCCCGTATCATTAAGCGACGAACTGTGCGCAACTTACGGCGCGTACGATAACAGCGGCATTATCGCCGATTGCGGCAATGAGGTAAGCGGTGTGCTTTTCTGCCTCGATCTCACGTCTGCGGCGTATCAGAAGGCGCGCGCGCTGGGGTACAATCTTATAGTAACTCATCACCCTGCAATTTTTACGGGCATTAAAAGCTTAAGCGCGGAAAGGTTTTCGCCTACGGCGGCTCTTACCCGTTGCTTGCAAGGCGGCATTTCCGTGATATCCATGCATCTCAACTTCGACGCAGCGCCCAAAGGCATAGATTATTATCTTATGCGCGGGCTTGGCGGAGAGAAGGAGGAAGCTTTGCTGAACCCTCTTTCTGAAGGCGGATACGGCAGAGTGTATTCGGTTGCCGAACAGAGTTTTGAAGATTTCTGTACCCGCGCGGCGGCAGAATTTTCTGCTAAACTTTGCCGTTTTTACGATTCGGGCGCAAGGGTTAAAAAGGTTGCTTCGTTCTGCGGCGCGGGCACTGACGAAGACAGCATAGCTTTTGCAATAGCGCACAATGCCGATACTTTTGTTTCTGCAGACATGAAGCACCACCATATATCTGCGCTGAGGGAAGCAGGGCTCAACGTTATGGAGTTCACGCATTACGCTTCAGAAATTTACGGATTCGCCCGCATATATGCCTCAATTAAGGATAAAATTGCCGTTCCTTCGCAGCTTTTTGAAGACAGCGCAATGATGTAAAAAACAGCGTATTCCGCTCGTTTATTTATGCCGTTTTAAGTCGCGGTTAAGTTTATGTTGTTTTGCAAAAGTCAAAAATTAAAAGGCGTATTCCTTTTTGCGGTAACGCCTTACTGTAACAGAATTCAAGCGCGTCAGCGCGTTCCAGCCGCTTTGCGGCAATAAATAATATAAGGAGAAAACGATGTCTCAGATAGAACAGCTTCTTAAATATCAGCAGGAAGACGAAAAACTTATAAAACTCGAGCAGGAGTTAGCCTCCTCGGAAGAGCGCAAAAGATATGTCCAGGCCAAAAATTTTATGACCAAAGCGCCCGAAAAGCTCGACCAGATAGACGCCAAGGCGGTAGAACTTGAAAGAATGGCTTCCCGCCTCAATAAGGCTTACGAGGAGCTTTCAGAATCGCTCAGGGACTTCGACGCGCTCGACGAAATGGTTGAAGAAGGTGCCGACGTCGCGTTCTACAAAAAATCTGCACTTTCCCTTCAGGATAAAATCAAATCGCTCAAAAACGAAATTGCTTCGCTCACGGCAAGCGTAAAATCTGTGGATGACGAGTATAAAACGCTTAAGAAAAAGGTCATCGCAATGCAGAAGCAGTACAAGGAAAGCTACGCAGTTTACACTTCATATAAGGACGAAAAAAAGAAAGAGATGTCTGTTGTGGAAGCTGAACTTAAAAATCTTTCCAAGGGAATTGACCCCGCAATATTAGCCAAATACAATACAAAAAGGTCGGAAAGAATATTCCCTATCATATGCGAAGTAAAGGCAGACAGGTGCTCCAAATGCGGCATAGAACTTTCGCTTGCGGGCAAGGAAGCTCTTTCTTCGGGCGGCGTTGTCGAATGCGAAAACTGCCACAGATTTTTGTATAAATAAAATTTTCAGCCGTTAATTTTTAAACCGCGCGCAATATTTGTTTCGGCAGTGCGCAATATTTGTTTATGTATGCGCAATGTCGCTTTGTCGGCATTTGTCTTATAATTAAAATTGCAATTCAATAACAAATTTTGTGCATAAAATACAAAAATTTTAAAATAACCTTGACAAAGTGCCTGTCGCATGATATTATTAAAGAACCTTAACGGGTCATAGTGTTATTTACGGCGGCAGGAAAGCTGCAATTTAATAGCACATAAAAAGGACGGAATTTCGGCAGTATCACTGTTGTATTCGTCCTTTTTTGCTACCTTTTGTAATGTGTTG
>CAJLLH010000023.1 GCA_905207385.1 uncultured Eubacteriales bacterium | reverse complement strand
GGCTTTTATTATGGCAAAAACCGAAGGAATATGGTACTATAAAATTATTTTCCCTTCAATGAAGCTTTCAAAAAATCCGTCAACGTCCACGCCGGTGCTTCTGAATGAAGAAATAAGCTCTTCGGGCGTGGCGCGCCTGCCGTTTGCACTCGCAAAATAATTTTTAAGCCCCTCAACAAACCTGTCGTCGCCTATGGACGTGCGCAGAGTATCGAACATGATAAGGCTCTTGTTATAGGCAATGTTCACGTACTCGTAATCGCTTACAAAGTCCTTAAGGTGTCTCGTCATAGTCGTGTCGGCGTTCCCGAAAATCTGGTTGTATACGCTGAAATACGCGCGGTATTCCTGCGTTGCGGCGTTTATGAGCCCCGTGCGCGTAAAACCGTAATCGGGGTGGCTTTCAAAGAACATAAGCGAGCTGTATTCGGCAAGCCCTTCGTCCTGCCAGGCGCAGTTTATCTGGTCGCTTCCCGCCATCGCATACCACCACTGGTGCGCGTTTTCGTGCACAATGGCGTAGGTTGCTTCCTCGTCGGAAAGCCCGCCGTTAATCATTGTAAGCGCGGGGTATTCCATTCCGCCCGCGGCAAAACCCGTCTGCACTACCGCAAGGCAGGGGTATGAATAATCTCCGAACGTATCTTCAAACCATTCAAGGCTTTCTACGGCAGTTTCAAGCTTTTTTTCTGCATTTTCGTCGTCATAGTAGTAGTAAGCCACGTCGACGCCGTCAACTTCCTTGGCTGTCTTTTTGAACTCGTCGGAAAGCACCATTGCAAAGTCGCGCGCGTTCTCAAGCGAAAAGCTGTAAGTGTTGCCGCTGTTGCCGCAAAGCTGCCCGCCCGCCGCAACCGTATAGCCCGCGGGCACGGTTATTTCCACCATATAGTCGGCGCAATCTGATACAAACGGGTCTCCGTCGCTGTAATATGCGCATTCGAGGAAGGTTTCGCCGTCGCGCACGCAAGCCGAAGGGTAGAAGTTGCCAAGGTTTACGGTATGTTTGGTTATGCCCGTGCGGTGGTTTACTTCGGCAAGGGTCAATGCGTAACTTATGGTAATTTCTGCGCACTTTCCGCTTTCAAGCGGCTTTTCAAGCTTTACTTCCAGAATGTTTTCGTCTTCGCCGCCTACGCTCCAGCTTGAAGCGCCGTCGACCTCCGTAACTTCCATTCCGCCGTAGCTCGAACCGTTGTAATACGCCTTTTTGGAAAGCTCGTCGGAAACGGGCTTGTAAAGCGCGCCTTCCCTGTACGCGTTGCCGTAAAGGTTGAATTTAAGTTCTTCGGTGCTGCTGCCCGCATTGTAGTAATTTACTGTGCAGTCAGCAGTCAGAATGCCGTTCGTTGCGTCATATTCCGCGGTTATTTTGTAACTGGTGCGCTCGGTTTTGTCCGCGCACGCCGCCGCGGGCAGTACAGAAAACCCGACCGCTGCGGCAATCAAAAACGTAACAATTTTTTTCATAGCAACATATTGTATGCGCCGAGCCGCACAAATTTACCTGTTTTGTTGTTTTTTATTTTTATGTGCGCTTATTTTTTTTCTTTCGCGCGGTAACTTTGCTTAAGTTTTTCTGCACACAAAAAAATTGCGCGCGCAATACAATGGTAAGGTATGAAAGTATGCGTTATTACGGGCGCGGCTGAACGCCTGCCCGAATGCGACCTCGCCCTGTTCGGCTTCGGCTGGCTGGGCGAGGTCGATTATCAGAGCGAGCTTTCCGGCAAAACGGAAAAGTTTGAAGAAGCTGCCCGCCTTTCGCGCGCATTTTCCTGCGGAGCGGTATGCGGTTGCAGAACGCGTTCTCGCGGGCTTTTGCGCAAGTCTGCGGCGGTTTCTTACCGCGGCAAGCTTTTGGGCATATCGGATATGAACCACGTACTCGACGGCGAAGATTTCAAAAGCGGCGCCGGCCTCGGTCTTTACCAGATGGGCGGATACAAGGTGGGCGTATGCGTGGAAAACGATTTGTATTTCCCCGAAAGTCTCCGCGCGCTGTCGGCTTGCGGCTGCAACGTGGTGGCGGCTGTCATGGAGCAGGGCGACGGTTACATTCCGCCGCTGCTTGCGCGCGCTTATGCTTATCTTTACGGCGTTCCCGTAGTTATGTGCGCGGGGCGCACGGCTTACTTTGCCGAAACCTCGGGCGAGCTGGCAACATCCTGCCGCCCCGTAACGCTGTTCGAAACCTCTCCGCAGACGGGTTGCCGCCTGGTAGCTTCGCGCGTGCGCGGCATTGCCGAAGACGGCAGGGCAGATTACTGAACGCTTAAAAATACTTTTAAAAGTTTGCGTAAAGCTTTAAACCGCTTGTAATTTTTGTTGCGTTTTGATATAATGTAATATGCAATAATGCGTGGGTTATAATTTTGTGCGCACGGCGGTTAAAAAACCGCCCGCGCGTTTAAAATTAAAGCAGGAATAATTTTTTAAGGGGTAGCGTTTATGCTCAGCATGACTGGTTACGGCAGGGGTGAATACAAAGAGGGCGGAATAGAACTTTCCGTTGAAATCAAAACGGTAAACAACCGCTATCTGGACGCATCGCTCAAATGCCCCAAAAATTTTGCCGCCTACGAAGAGGTGATGCGCGCAAGAATACGCGAAAAGCTCACCCGCGGTCATGCCGACGTATACGTAAGCCTTACGGACAAGCGCGAAAAACTTAAAACGCTGAGCCTTGACGAGGGTGCGGCGCTCTCTTATATATCCGCTGCAAAGCGGCTTTGCAGCCTTTCGCCCGACATTCCGTTCGACCTTACAGCAACCTCTCTTCTGCGAATGCCCGACGTAGTCGTGCGCGAGGAAACTCAGGGCGCGGACGACGAACTCATATCCGCGCTTGAATGCGCTCTTTCAGCCGCGCTCGAAAATCTCAACGCGATGAGGCTTACCGAGGGCGAAAAGCTCAAGGCGGACATGCTTTCCAGAATGGACACCATAGAAAGGCTTGTAGGCGAAGTTGCCGCCCGCGCTCCTATGGTTGCTCAGGATTATAGGCAGCGCCTGGAAGAGAAAATGAAAAAATACCTCGAGGGCGTCAACGTGGACGAGGGCAAGCTTTTGACTGAAGTCGCTCTCTTTTCCGATAAATCGAACATAGACGAAGAGCTTACGCGCCTTAAATCGCACATAGAGCAGTTCAGGGAAATATGTAAATCGCCCGTAGTCGGCAGAAAGCTCGACTTCCTCGTTCAGGAATTCAACAGGGAAACAAATACCATATGCTCCAAGAGCAACGACATAACCATAACGCGCTGCGGACTGGAGCTTAAAAACGAAATAGAAAAAATACGCGAGCAGGTGCAGAACGTTGAATAAAATAAAAAGGAACGTGCTCGCCGTGATATCAGGACCTTCGGGCGTAGGCAAGGGCACGGTAATAAAAAAGATGTTTGAAGTGTGCCCCGCGCTTTGCGAAAGCGTTTCGTGCACTACGCGCGCCCCGCGCGAAGGCGAAAAGGACGGCACCGATTACTTCTTTGTATCGAAGCCGCGCTTTGAAGAGATGATATCCCGCGGCGAACTTTTGGAATATTCCGCGCATTTTGAAAATTATTACGGCACGCCGAAAGCTTTCGTGGAAGAAAAGCTGCAAACGGGCGACGTCATTCTGGAAATAGACGTAGACGGCGCGCTCAACGTTAAAAAAGTATACCCTTCGGCAGTTCTCATTATGATTGTTCCGCCCGACATGGCAGAACTTACCCGCCGCCTTAAGACGCGCGGCACGGAGAGCGACGAAAAGATTGCCCTGCGCATTTCGCGCGCGGAGTACGAACTTTCCAAAAAAGACAAATACGACTACTGCGTCGTCAACGAAAACGTGGACGATGCGGCGGCGCAAATTCTTGAAATTATCCGCAAAGAAAAGGAGGTTTTATCATGATAAACAAACCTGCGGTTGAAGAACTTATAGAAAAACTTTCGGCGGACGGCCACGAAGCCTCGCGCTACGAACTGTGCGTTGTAGCGGCAAAGCGCGCACGCCAGATAATAGAGCAGAACAGCGGCAGGGAACTGCCCGGCAAAGTTAAGGAAATAACCCTTGCCTGCAACGAAATAGCAAACGGCAAGGTAATAAGCGCCAAGGATTAATGTTACAGCCCCGCGCAACGCGCGGGGCTGTACTGTAAATTTTTGCCGCGGCGGGCGCAGCGGCAATTGCACTTTAAAAGGAATTGTTTATGTACGCTCAGGTAATAGTTGATATAGCCCACAGTCAGGTGGACAGAATTTTTGAATATTCCTGCGGCGACGACGTTAATGCAGGCAGCCGCGTAAAAGTGCCGTTCGGCGGCAGATTGGTGGACGGTTTTATTGTAGGGCTTTCCGAAAAGAGCAATTTCCCGCCAGAAAAAATCAAGCGCATATCTTACGTGTATGAAGAGCCGCCCGCGCTGGTCGAAGAATGCTTTTCGCTGATGAACGGGCTTTCTGCGCGCTACCGAGTGCCCAAGGCTGTATGTCTGCGGCTTTTTCTCCCCGCGGAGATGCGCGCGGGGCGCGTTCACGAAGTTTATAAAAAAACAGTAAAGTTTTCTTCAGACCTGGCTTTGCCAAAATCGGCAAAAAAGCAGGCTGAGTTCATTGAATACTTAAAAGCCGCGGGCGAGGCGGAATATACCGCGGTTTGCGAAAAGTTCGGTCGCGGCGCGGTAAACGCCGTCATCGAAAAGGGCGGAGCTTCGCTTGAAAAAATAAAAAGCACCCGCGCTCCCGCCGTGTGGGACGGCTCTGCCGAGCAGAGCAAGGTTCTCACTCCCGCCCAGCAGTCCGCGCTCGAAAGCATAGAAAATTCCCCGCAGACCGTGCACCTTATACACGGCGTTACGGGCAGCGGCAAAACGGAAATTTATCTGAACGTAATAAGACGCGCGCTTTCTCGCGGAAAAACGGCTATATTCCTCGTGCCCGAAATTTCGCTTACGCCGCAGATGTTCTCGCAGCTTAAGCGCCGCTTCGGCGAAAAGGCTGCCATACTCCACAGCGGACTTTCCGCGGGCGAACGCTTCGACGAATGGTGGAGGTTGAGAACGGGCGAGGCGAAAATAGCCATAGGCGCGCGCAGCGCCATATTTTCCCCGCTGGAAAACATAGGCGCGATAATCATTGACGAAGAGCACGACGGCTCTTATTTTTCCGAATCGGCGCCGCGCTATTCCACTATAGAAGTCGCCGAAATGCGCGCAAAATATAACGGCTGCAAACTCATACTCGGCAGCGCCACCCCGTCGGTGGAAACGTACTGCAAGGCAAGTTCGGGCGAGTATAATTTAATCACCCTTACCGAAAGGATAAACGGCAGACCGATGCCGCATATCACCGTTGCGGATATGCGAAGGGAAGTAAAGCGCGGCAACAACTCGGCTTTTTCCCAGGCCTTGCGCGAAGAGCTTTCCGATACTCTTGAACACGGCAACCAGGCCATACTTTTTTTGAACAGGCGCGGCTATTCGCATACCGTAATCTGTCAGGATTGCGGCTATGCGTTAAAGTGCGAAAACTGCGACGTATCGCTTGCCTACCATTCCGAAGAAAATTGTTTGAAGTGCCACTATTGCGGCGCAAAATACCGCATGCCGCGCGCCTGCCCCGAATGCGGCGGACTGCACTTAAGGTACGGCGGTACCGGCACGCAGAGGGTGGTGGCGGACCTTAAGCAGGCTTTCCCCAAGGCTCGCATACTGCGAATGGATAACGATACCACATCGGGCAAAGAAGGGCACTATAAAATTTTGAAGCAGTTTGCCGAAAAGCAGGCCGACATACTCGTCGGCACACAGATGATAGCCAAGGGGCACGACTTCCCGTCGGTTACGCTCGTGGGCATTCTCGACGCCGATATGAGCCTGCATTTTTCCGATTACCGCGCCGGCGAGCGCACCTTCCAGCTCATAACTCAGGTTGCGGGCAGAAGCGGCCGCGCGGGCGAGGCGGGCAAGGTAGTGCTTCAGACCTTTTCGCCCGAAAATTATATTTTAAGGTACGCAATAAATTACGATTACGCGGGCTTTTTTTCAAACGAAATCAATTTAAGGCAGGCAACAAAATTTCCGCCTTATTCGCTCATATGCAGGGTGATGGTAACGGCGGAAGACGACGGTCCCGCCCTCGAAGCGTTGAAAGGCGTATACTTCGGCATCGAAGCGCTGCGCGAAAAGAACCCGCAGCAATTCATATTTTTAAACAAAATGCATTCTCCCATAAAAAAAATTCAGGGCAGGGTGCGCTATCAGGTTTTAATGCGGCTTGAAAGCTCTGCGCTTTTGCCCGAAATTTACGATTTATCGGTTAAATACACCACGCAGAACGCGCTTGTGTATGTGGAAGAAAATCCCGTAAATCTTTCTTAAAAAGGCAAAACGTCGGCACATATGCCGCAACTATTTAAATTTAAACTGTTCGCGCGGATGTGCGCGCTGTTACATAAGTAAAATTTACTGCCGCAAAAATTCGGCGGCGGGGGACGAGGTATTATGGCACAAAGATTTGTGGTGCAGGTGGGCGAACCCATACTGCGCAAAGTATGCAAAGAAGTAAAAAATTTTGACGCGGAGCTCGGTGCGCTGCTCGACGACATGAAGCAGACCGTCCGCGCGGAAGACGGCGCAGGTCTCGCCGCGCCACAGATAGGCGTGGACGCAAGGGTTGTCGTTGTAGACGTGGAAGAAGGCTTTTTCGAGCTGGTCAACCCCGAAATCTACTACGAAAAGGGCGAACAGACGGGTCCCGAAGGTTGCCTTTCGGTAAAGGGCAAGCAGGGCATCGTTACCCGCCCCGAAAAGGTAAAAATTGTCTACCGCGACAGAACGGGCCGCAAGCACAAGCTTACAGCCGAAGGCTTCTTCGCGCGCGCAGTCTGCCACGAACTTGACCACCTCGACGGCGTGCTTTATATAGATAAAGCCACAAATATTGTTGATTTAACGGAGGAAGAGGCGTGAAAATCATCTACGCCGGCACGCCGCAGTTTGCAGTAGCGCCGCTTGAAGCGCTCATGAAAAAGGTTGAAATTGCGGCTGTAATCACTCAGGAAGACCGACCTTTCGGCAGACGGGGCGTGCTTACGCCTCCGCCCGTCAAGGTATGCGCGCAGGCGGCGGGCATACCCGTTTTTCAGTTCGATAAAATCCGCGCTCACGTTGACGAGCTTAAAGCCCTCGGCGCAGACGCAATGTTTACCTGTGCCTACGGTCAGCTCCTCTCTCAGGAAGTGCTCAACGTTTTCCCTCTCGGGGTATGGAATGCTCACGCTTCGCTACTTCCCCTTCACAGGGGCGCATCGCCCGTTCAATCGGCTATGCTTGCGGGCGAACGCACTACGGGCGTAACCATAATGAAGACTGAACTTGCGCTCGACAGCGGCGATATATTGCTTGTCAAACGCTGCGCCATAAACGAAGGCGAAACCTGCGGCGAGCTTTCCCAAAAGCTTTCCGCGCTCTCTGCCGAGGCGCTTTGCGAGGCGGCGGATATGATAGCGGAGGGCGACGTAAATCTTCTTCTTCAGGATGAAAGCGCCGCCACATTCTGCAAAAAAATAAAAAAAGAGGACGCTAAAGTTGATTTTTCCGCGTCGGCTGAAAAGGTGTGCGCGCTAATTAACGCTATGAGCCCTTCACCCGCGGCGCATTGCCTTTTTGCGGGCAAGCCTTTAAATTTATACCGCGCTTTCGTCGCGGAAGACTGCGACGGTCAGGCGGGGCAGTTAGCCGCCGTTTCCAAAAACGGAATAATAATAAAGTGCGGCGTCGGCGCCGTGCGCGTTACCGAAGCGCAGTTTGCTGGCGGCAAGCGCCTTACTGCGGCAGATATTGCAAACGGCAGAAAACTTTCGGTTGGTGATATTCTTGAATAATCCGCTTACAGACCCCTATCTCGTCCTCTCTAAGGTGTATTCGGAGGGCGCATATTTAAAACAGGCGCTGTCCTCCGTCCCCATAGAGCCGTCAAACCGCCCGCGCACGTCAAAAATATGCTACGGCGTGCTTGAAAAGGACGTTTATTTCAACTATATTATAGGGGCAAATTGCCAGAAACAGCCAAAATCTTCAGTGCGGCTGGTGCTTAAAATCGCGCTTTATATGCTCGAATTTATGGGCAAGCACGACTATATGGTTGCCGACTGCGCGGTAGAGCTTATAAAAAAGCTCGGCAAAGGCGGCGCGGCGGGGTTTGTTAACGCATTTCTCCGTTCCTATAAAATACCGCCCTTGCCCGCAGGCTCGGATGAACGATTGTCAGTAACAGCCAGCGCGCCGCTGTGGCTTGCAAAAAAAATGCGCCGCAGCTATAAAGGCGAAGCGGAAGCCATTCTTTCCGCTCCGTCGCTCGGCGTTTGCGTTCGCTTTAAAGGGGACGAAAGCGAATACCTTAAGGGCGAGTATATAAAAACGCCATTCGACAAAGTTTACATCTTTAAAAATTTTGTTCGCGACTGCGGTTACGATGTCGGCGAATATACATTTCAGTCGGTCGGTTCTGTGGCAATATGTTCGGCAATATCCCCGTGCGAACGCCTTCTGGACGCCTGCGCGGCTCCCGGCGGCAAAAGCGTGCTTTTATCTGAAAAGTGCGGCTTTGTAACCTCGCAGGAACTTCACCCTCACCGCGCCGAACTTATCCGCTCGTATGCAAAGCGAATGGGCGCTAATAACGTTACGCCCGTAGTCGGCGACGCCTCCGTGTTCAACGAAGAGTGGGAGGGTGCGTTCGACGCCGTTCTGTGCGACGTTCCCTGTTCCGGCAGCGGCGTTATAAACGAAAATCCCGATATAAAGCTGTTCCGCAAGGAGGAGGACATAGCCTCGCTGTGCGCGCTTCAGCTCAAAATACTTAAAAACTGTTCGCGCTACGTAAAGGTGGGCGGTGCGCTGTACTATTCCACGTGCTCCGTCCTCCCCGAAGAAAACGACAGCGCGGTATACAACTTCCTTCAGGAAAATTCAGATTTTTCGCTTGAAATACCCGAATGCGAGCTCCCTTCAAGGCGCACAAAAGCGGGACTTCAGTTTTTGCCGCACATATCGATGGGCGCGGGCTTTTTTGTAGCCAAATTTGTACGCAAAAACTAAATTGCCCGCCACATATGCGCCATTTAATGCGTTTATAGTTGCCGAATATTCCGGCACAAACGGTGAATATGAAAGAAATTATTCAGGACTACAACTTAGAAGAGCTTACCGCGCTCGTTGCAGAAATGGGCGAAAAGCCTTTCCGCGCCAAACAGCTTTATACGGGAATAATGCGCGGGCACGACATTTGCGATATCCCCGCTCTGCCTCGACCCTTTGCGGAAAAGCTGTGCGAACGTTTTGAAAACTGCGCGCTGGAAATCATTAAAACGCTCCGCTCTGCCGACGGAACGGAAAAATATCTTTTCCGCCTTGCCGACGGCAACATCATAGAGGGCGTTTTCATGCAGTACAAGTACGGCAACACGCAGTGCGTTTCAACGCAGGTAGGCTGCCGCATGGGCTGCAAATTCTGTGCCAGCACGCTCGGCGGACTGGTGCGCAACCTTACTTCGGGCGAAATTCTTTCACAGGTATTAAAGGTAAACGCTCTGCACGGCGGCACTCCCGCAAAAAGGCAGGTTACAAACGTAGTGCTTATGGGCAGCGGCGAACCGCTGGATAACTACAAAAACGTGGTAAAATTTCTGCGCGATATGTCTGCGGAAGGCGGCATAAACATTTCGCCCCGCAACGTAAGCCTTTCTACGTGCGGCTTGGTTCCCGCAATGTACGGCCTTGCGGAAGAGGGGTTGCCCGTAAACCTTACCGTTTCGCTGCATAACGTAACCGATGAAGAGCGCGCCCGCACAATGCCGATTGCGCGCAGGTATAAAATAAGCGAAATTTTAGAAGCTTGCACCAACTACTTCAACAAAACGGGCAGAAGATATATCTTTGAATATTCGCTCATCGAGGGCGAAAACTCTGACGAGCGGCACGCAAAGGAACTTATATCCCTTCTCAAAGGCAGACCTTGCCACGTAAACCTCATACGTCTCAACGACGTAAAGGAAAGAAATCTTGCCGCCGCTACAGAGCGCGGCGCTCAGCAGTTTCTCAAAACGCTTACAGACGGCGGCATATCGGCTACGCTCCGCCGCAGAATGGGCGCTGATATAGGCGGCGCTTGCGGTCAGCTCCGCGCGGGGTACTTAAAGGAAGAGCAGTAAACAGCGCCGTTTAAACGGTTATTTAAAGGCATTTGCGGAATTGCCCCGCATATATGCCGCAATCAAAGGATATATACAAAAGTCATAACGCGGCAAACCGCCGCCATAACAGGAGATTTTATATGATAAAAATCGCGCCTTCTATACTTTCCGCCGACTTTTCGCGCATGGGCGAAGCAATAAAACTGTGCGAAGAAAGCGGTGCAGACCTCATTCATTGCGACGTAATGGACGGCTCGTTTGTAGAGCCCATAACTTTCGGCGGACAGATGGTAAAAAATATCCGTCCGCTTACAAAACTTCCGCTCGACGTGCATCTTATGATAGAGCACCCCAAAACGCAGATTAAATTTTTTGCCGAAGCGGGCGCGGACATAATAACGGTGCATTACGAAGCGTGCGCCAAAATTTCGCCCGATTATCTGCGCGAAACGTTAGAGCTTATAAAATCTTACGGCGTAAAGTGCGGCGCGGTTGTAAACCCCGACGTCCCCGTGGAAAACATTTTCCCCGTATTTCCCTTGTGCGACATGGTGCTTATCATGAGCGTGTTCCCCGGCTACGGCGGTCAGAAATTTATTGAAAGCGCAATCGAAAAAATCAAATCGGCGCGCGAATATGCCGCAACTATCGGCAAACCCGATATGGATATAGAGGTAGACGGCGGCATTAATATGCTCACCGCTCCCCGCGCGGCGGCGGCCGGTGTCAACGTGCTTGTTGCGGGGTCTGCGCTTTTCGGCGCGCCCGACTTTGCCGAAGCCGTTAAAAAAATGAGGGGATAATGAAGGGCATACTTCTTCTTAACGGTTTGCCTTACGGCGGCGAAATAGACGCGCGCGGCGCGCGCGTCTACTGCTGTGACGGCGCTTATAAGTGGGCAAAGGGCAAGGTTGAAATCTACAAAAATATCGGCGATTTCGACAGCCTTGCAGAAACACCTTTTCCTCCGCCCGACGAAATTTATCCCTCGGAAAAGAACTTTACAGACGGCGAAATAGCTTTGCGCAAAATGCTTGCGGACGGAATAGACGAAATAGACGTCTACGGCGCGTTCGGCGGCAGAGAAGACCATTTTTTAGGTAATATTCAGCTTTTGTACTACGCGCTTGAGCGCGGCGCAAAAATGCGGCTTATTTCGGAAAGCACAATAATTTACGCCGCTAAAGGCAGGGCGGAATTCTGCGGTCTTCAAGGCAAAACGGTTTCGGTGTTTCCCTTTTCGTCGCCCCTGCATATACTGGATAGCAAAGGGTTGAAGTACAGCTATCCCGAGGCTATAGGCTACGGCGAATGCCGCGGTGTTTCCAACATAGTAACCGAGCAATCTGCGTATGTCGACTTCAGGGACGGCGATACTGCCCTTATTTTAATAAACAGGGGTAGCGTGTGAATAAAACAATAGTCATCTGCGTAAAACCGCCCATGCCCGTGCGCAAGGTATTAAAAATTTTCTGTTGCAGAAAGCAATCGTGATACGGCTGAAAAGATTATGATTTATACCGATATGCATTGCGATACCCTTACCGAATGTTCGCGCAAGGGTTTCAGTTTGCGCAAAAACATGTTGCAGGCAGATTTTGCAAGGCTTAAGGCGGCGGGTTGCGCCGCCCAGTGCTTTGCCATATTCACCAAAGATTCAAGCGCGGCCGAATTTTTTGGCTACGCTGATTTTTTTATGCGCGAAGTTAGCATTAATTCAGATATATGTGCGCCCGTTTTAGCTTTTTCCGACTTTGAAAAAGCGCGCGCGGCGGGTAAGCTGGGCTGCATTCTCACCGCCGAAAATTTAAGTTTTTTATCTTGCGCGGAGGATGTGGAAAAGCTGCATTCCGCGGGCGTGCGGATGGCTTCGCTCGTATGGAACGACGAAAACGCTCTCGCTTATCCCAACCTTAAATTTTGCGGGGCTAAGCCCGATTTTTCCGCGCGCGAGGCGCGCGGACTTAAACCGCTCGGCGAGGAAATCGCGCATAGGCTTGACGAATGCGGGATAATTACTGATGTTTCGCATCTTTCAGACGGGGGTCTTGCCGACCTTCTGCGTTCAAGAAAAAAGCCGCTGGTCGCCAGTCATTCAAACGCCTTTTCGCTGTGCGGCGTAAGCCGAAATCTTACCGATATGCAGATTAAAAGAATTGCCGATTGCGGCGGGGTTATCGGCGTAAATTTCTGCCTCGATTTTCTTGGCGGGGAAAGCGCTTTTGTGTCTTCGTTGAGGCATATATCGCACCTGATTTCTGTCGGCGGTGAAGATTGCGCCGCTTTCGGGAGCGATTTCGACGGAATGCCGGAGCAAAGCGGCATGGAGGACTGCACGCGAATGACGGAACTTTGCAATGTGCTTTACGATATGTTCGGCGGGCGCGTTGCGGAAAAAATCGCGTCGGGCAATTTTTTAAGAGTATTCAAAGAAGTCTGCGGCTGAAACGCGCAGACTTCTTTTTTATGAATGCAACTTGTTATTGCTGTGTCAAGTAGTTTAATTTTTTGCGCCGCAAAGATACGGCAGATTTTTGCTTAAAGCATTAAATAAAGATGTGTGCTTTATGTGCGGACAAACTTCACTTTTCAGTATCAGTATTTTTACCTTTGCGGACAAGCG
>CAJLLH010000022.1 GCA_905207385.1 uncultured Eubacteriales bacterium | reverse complement strand
TTCAGTCGCCTAAATAATCTTCAATGATGAAGGGCGGGCGGTGCTTGCTTTCCATATAGGTTTTGCCTACGTAAAGCCCTACAACGCCCAGGCACGCCGCCAGAACTCCCGTGCACAGAACCATAACGCAGATTATGGTGCTCCAGGCGGGTATAAGCGACAATGCCGATAAAACTATCGTTGTGATAAGCGCTACAAATCCGCCGAAAATGAATATCGCCGCCAATAAGAATATAAGGCTCAGCGGTTTGACGGAAAAGGACGTTATGCCGTCTATCGCAAGCGAAAGCATTTTGTTTACGGGGTATTTGCTTTTGCCTGCAAACCGCTCTTTACGCTCAAAATATACCTTGTCAGTCTTATATCCGAGCATTGGCACTATGCCGCGCAAAAACAGATTTACTTCCTTGAACTGCTTAAGTCCTTCAATGGCGCGCTTGCTCATAAGCCTGAAATCGGCGTGGTTGAAAACAACTTCCGCGCCCATCTTCTGCATAATCTTATAAAATTCTTCGGCGGTGGCGCGCTTGAAAAAGCTGTCTTTATCGCGCTTGGAGCGCACTCCGTAAACCACGTCGGCTCCGTTTGCGTAGCACTTAAGCATTTCGTCGATTGCGTCTATGTCGTCCTGAAGGTCGGCGTCCATGCTTACCGTCGCGTCGGCGTATTGCGCGGCTGTGTAAAGCCCTGCAAGCAGCGCGTTCTGATGCCCGCGGTTGTGCGAAAGCTTTACGCCCTGATAAAGCTTGTCCTTTTCGTGCAATTCGCTTATAATCTGCCACGTTTTGTCGGACGAGCCGTCGTCCACAAAAAGTATGCGGCTGTTCTGCGAAATTGCTCCGTCAGCTTTAAGCTGCTCGGTTTTTTCTTTAAGTTTTTCTGCCGTAACCGGTAAAACTTCTTCCTCGTTATAACACGGCACGACTATGTAAAGTGTATCAGCCATTTTTCATCTTTTTCCCTTTAATTACGGGCTTTGCGCCCGAGCGATATATATATTTTATAGTTTTTTTTGCGCTCTGTCAATATAATAAATAATCAAAAGGCTGCATGTTGTTCCGCAGTGTTGGTATGTGGTCTTTTTCAATTAAAGCCTTTTATAACCTAGATTTAAATTTTTACGGTATGAATTTAAGCTTTTTCGTCGCTTGGTTTAGTAGTTTTTTACGTCCGACCCGCTTAAGCTTAAATTTTTTGTGTATAATTTCTGTCTGCGCATTTCTTCAGCGCCATTTTTTGTTTCAAAACGCTTTACAAATTTAAAGTGATAAAGTACAATATATACAGGCGGATAGAAACCTTTGCAATCAGTATTAAAGGTGAAAAAATTTACGTATGTAAGTTTCTGAACGGTTTCCGCCGCAATAAAGGGCAGTCGCCCGTATTTTTTAAGGGTAACGTAAGATTATATGGAAAAATTTGACAAAGAGCAGGCGCACAAAGATTTATACGAACTTTTTGCGGGGATAAGCCGCGCGGAAGACTTTGAAAAGCTTCTTGCCGACCTTTGCACTTATACCGAGGTAGAGCAGCTTTCCCAGCGCTTGCTGTGCGCAAAGCTTTTGCTTAAAGGGTATACGTACAACCGCATAATAGAAATAACCGATATATCTTCGGCAACGCTCTCGCGCGTGTCGCGCTGTCTTCAGCACGGAAGCGGCGGCTACCGCGAAATTCTTGGCAAATATTCCGCCGACGCGGAAGGTGACGCCCGAACGGATAAAGGGGACGGAAATGTTAACGGATAAACTCAACCTTTCGGAAGAAGAAAGGCTTTATTTAAGTCTTAAGGGGCTGTTTGAAAGTTACGCGTATTCGCGCTTTCAGATGAGGCGATTCGAAGAATATTCGCTTTACGCCCGCAACCTTAACTTCCTGCGCAGCAAAGATATAATAACTTTCAGCGGCGGCGACGGCAGACTTCTTGCGCTTAAGCCGGACGTAACCATTTCCATAGTAAAAAACTGCAAGGGGCTTGGCAAAACCCGCAAGGTTTACTACCGCGAAAGCGTTTACCGCCCCGACCGTCCCGGCGGGCAGTTCAGGGAAATCAGCCAGATAGGTCTTGAGTATGTCGGCGACGTGGATGCATACGCCCAGCTCGAAGTTCTTTCGCTTGCGGCGCAAAGCCTTAAAAAAGTAGGCGGCGGTTGCGTTATGGAAATTTCGCACATGGGCGCTTTCGGCGGCATAGCGGAAGAGTGCGGCAGGGAAGAGCTCCCCGAAGAAGTCGCCGCTTGCGTGCGGGCGCGCAACCTGCACGATATAAAGTCCGTCTGCTCAGTCTGCGGCATAGAAAGCGCGGTTGCCGAACGCCTTGGCAGGCTTATAGCCGCGGAGGGTTCTTCGGCAGATAAAATAGCTATTCTCCGCTCGCTGTTTCCTCAGAACAAAAGGTGTCTTGCGGCGGCAGATGAACTGGAAAATGCGCTTACCTCGCTCAAAGACGAGGCTTGCCTGTTTGAAGTAGATTTTTCGCTTATTAACGACCCCGCATACTATAACGGCATAGTTTTTCAGGGTTATGCGGAAAAATCTCCCCGCGCGGTGCTTTCCGGCGGCAGGTACGACAATCTCGTTAAAAAATTCGGCGCGGGCAACGGCGGAATAGGCTTTGCCGTATACCCCGACGAGCTGGATTACTATTCAGAAAATGCCCGTAAGTTCGATGCCGACGTGCTCGTTCTTTATAATAAAGATACAGCTCCCGCAAAGGTATTGTCTTGCGTAAAATCGCTTGCAGAGGGCGGCGAAAGCGCATTTGCAAGCCTTAATCCCCCTCAGGATATGAAATTCAAAAAGATAATAAAACTTTAAATAAATTATGTGTGCTACCGTATAATTACAATAAAACTATTCAAATATATATTAAATTACAAATAAAACTTTGCAAATTTTACATAATGCTAATTTAAACGGGTAATAAAACTATGCTTAATGTGGCTTTGCCGAAGGGCAGACTCGGCGAAAAAATTTATAAGATGCTTGAAAGGGCAGGGTATTCCTGCGAGGAGCTTTTAAAGGATACGCGCAAGCTTGTTTTCACCGACGAAAAGAGCGGCGTAAGTTATTTCTGGGTAAAGCCTACCGACGTTACGGTGTATGTTGAGTACGGAGTGGCGGACATAGGCGTTGCGGGCAGAGATACCATACTTGAAAGCGGCGCCGACGTGTACGAACTGCTTGACCTCAAAACTGGTCGCTGCCGCATGTGCGTGGCGTCCGTGAACGGTTTCAGGGAAGACATGTCGCGCCCGCTGCGCGTCGCCACAAAGTTCCCGCACGTGGCGGAAAGGTATTTTTCTTCAAAAAACAGGGACATTGAGGTTATAAAGCTTTACGGTTCGATAGAGCTTGCGCCCATACTCGGCCTTTCCGACGTCATTGTGGACATAGTGGAAACGGGCACAACCCTCAAGGAAAATAATATGTCCGTTCTGGAAGAAATTTTTCCCATAAGCGCGCGGCTGATTGCAAACAAGGCGCGTTTCAGGTTCAAAAAGGACGAAATTCAGTCCTGCGTGGAAAAACTCAAAAAGGAGCTTCCTCATGATTAAAATTTACAAAAACTATAACACGGAAGATATTTTAAGCCGCAAAATAGACGATTACGCCGAATATGAAGAGGTGGTAAAAGCCATTCTTGCTGATGTTGCAAAGCGCGGCGACGAGGCGCTTAAAGAATACGGCAAAAAGTTCGACGGCGCAGATTTAACCGAGCTTGAGGTAAGCGAAGAAGAGTTTGCAGAGGCGGAAAACGCCCTTTCTGAAGATTACAAAAAAGTTGTACGCGCCTCGGCGGAAAATATTGCGTTTTTCCACGAAAGGCAGAAAAAGTCCGGTTTTGAGCTTAAAAAGGAGGGCGGAGTGGTGCTCGGCCAGAAGTACACTCCCGTCGCCGTTGCGGGCGTATACGTTCCCGGCGGCACGGCAAGCTACCCTTCTACCGTGCTTATGGATATAATTCCCGCAAAAATCGCGGGCGTTGAAAATATAATTATGGTTACGCCCGTCAAAAAGGACGGCAAAGTAAAGCCTGAAATTCTGTACGCCGCAAAGGTTGCGGGCGCGGACAGGGTTTTCAAAACGGGCGGTGCACAGGCTGTTGCCGCGCTCGCGTACGGCACGCAGACTATCCCCAAGGCCGACGTCATAGTAGGCCCTGGCAACATTTTCGTGGCGCTTGCCAAAAAGCTTGTCTACGGGCTTGTAAATGTGGATATGATTGCCGGCCCTTCGGAAATTCTTGTGATTGCAGATAAAAATTCCGACCCCGCGTATGTCGCCGCCGACCTTCTTTCTCAGGCCGAACACGACAAGCTCGCCTCGGCGGTGCTCGTTACCGAAAGCCAAAGTCTTGCTTTTGCCGTGCAGGCTGAAATAGAGCGTCAGCTCAGCGGTATGCAGAGGGAGGAGATTGCGCGCGCTTCAATTGAAAACAACGGCAAAATAATTATCTGCGAAAGCATTGAAAGGGCGGTGGATATATCCAATGCTATCGCGCCCGAACACCTTGAAATATGCGTGGACGACCCGTTCAGATATCTGCCTGCAATAAAGAACGCGGGTTCAATTTTCCTCGGCAGATACACGCCCGAAGCTCTGGGCGATTACTTCGCGGGCCCCAACCACACATTGCCTACGGGCGGTTCGGCAAGATTTTCTTCCCCGCTCTCCGTAGATAACTTTGTAAAAAAATCTTCCTACATATATTACACCCGCGAAGAGCTTGAAAAGGCTGCCGACTGCGTTACAAAATTTGCCGAAAGCGAAGGGCTTTACGGCCACGCAAACTCTGTAAAAGTGCGGGTAAATAAGGCATAGTACGGGGGAAATTTAAAAATGTCGCAATTTTTTTCAAAAAATCTGCAGGGCATAAAGCCTTATGTGCCGGGCGAACAGCCTCAGGATAAAAAGTACATAAAATTAAACACCAACGAAAGCCCGTATCCCCCCGCCGAAGGCGTAGTAAAAGCCGTGCGCGACCAGTCGGAACTTCTTAACCTTTATTCCGACCCCGACGGCCTGCCGCTTAAAAGGGCTGCGGCACAGCTTTACGGCCTTTCCGCCGAAAACGTAAGCTTCGGCAACGGCTCGGACGAAATTCTTGCGCACGTATTCAGGGCTTTTCTTACCGATAAAGGCGTGGTTTTTCCCGATATAACTTACGGTTTTTACCCCGTTTTATGCTCGCTGTTGGGCATAGAATACAAAACGGTGCCGCTCCTTTCAGATTTTACGGCAGACGTGGAAGATTACAAAAATTTTGACTACCCCGTGTGCATTGCAAACCCCAACGCGCAGACGGGAGTATATCTTCAGCCGCAAAAGATTGAAGAGCTGATATTGCAAAACCGCCGCAGACTTGTTATAATAGATGAGGCATATATAGATTTCGGCGGGGTTTCGGCTGCGCCGCTCGTAAAAAAATACGATAATCTTATAGTTGTGCAGACGATGTCCAAATCGCGCTCGCTTGCGGGGGCAAGGGTGGGCTTTTGCTTCGCATCAAAAGAGCTTGCCGCAGAGATAGAGTCGGTGAGGTGTTCGTTCAACCCTTACAACGTTAACAGAATGAGCATGTCCGCCGCCATTGAAAGCATAAACGACGCGCGTTACTTTGCCGAATGCACGCAAAAAATACAATCGGTGCGGGAATATGCCGCAACTATTCTTAAAAACAAGGGTTTTGAAGTGCTTCCGTCGCTGGCAAATTTCCTTCTCGTGCGGCACTGCGGCGTTGACGGGCGCACTCTTTACGAAAAGCTTAAAAACCGCGGTATACTGGTGCGTCATTTCTCAGACGAAAGAATAAAAAGTTTTGTGCGCGTTACCGTAGGCACGCAGGCTCAGATGGATAAATTTATTGAAGCGGCGGGGGATATCCTCGCGGAGGAAGGCTATGAGAACGGCTGAAATCTTAAGAAAAACCAACGAAACAGACATAAAACTCAAGCTCTGTCTTGAAGGCAGCGGGGCTTACGACGTAAGCACGGGTTGCGGATTTTTTGACCATATGCTCGAACAGTTCGCGCGGCACGGCGGCTTTGATTTAACGCTTCGCTGCAAGGGCGATTTGCAGGTAGACTGCCATCACACCGTTGAAGACTGCGGCATCGCGCTCGGTGAAGCATTTTCAAAGGCTTTGGGCGATAAACGCGGCATATGCCGCTACGGATGGGCGGCTCTGCCCATGGACGAGGCGCTTATTTTATGCGCGGCAGACCTGAGCGGGCGCACCGCAGTAAACTTCGATATCGACTTCCCCGGCGAATACCGCCTTGGAGATATGGATGCCGAGCTTATAAAGGAATTTTTCCTTGGCTTTGCCCGCGCTTGTCCGATGGCTCTGCACTTCAAAAAACTGTACGGCGAAAATAATCATCACGTGGCGGAGGGCGCGTTCAAGGCTTTTGCCAAAGTTATGGCTCAGGCCGTCAGGGTAGACCCCGAAAAGGGAGGCGCGCTGCCTACCACAAAGGGTATGCTATGATTGCCGTAATAGATTACGGCGTGGGTAACCTGTTTTCGCTTTCGGCGTCGCTTAAATATATAGGCGCGGAAAGTGTGGTTACCGCCGATAAAAATGTTATACGCTCGGCTTCGGCAATAATTTTGCCCGGCGTTGGCGCGTTTGCCGACGCGTATAAGCGGCTTGAAGACAGCGGGCTTACCCCCGTGCTCGAAGGCGAGGTCAAAGACGGCAAACCCGTGCTCGGAATATGCCTCGGCATGCAGATGCTGTTTGAAAAGAGCTATGAATACGGCTTGCATAAGGGTTTAGGCTTCATAGGCGGTGAGGTCTGCCCCATAGCCGACGACCTTAAGGAAAAACTTAAAGTGCCGCACATGGGCTGGAACAGCCTTCAGTTCAAAAAGCCTTCGCCCCTTTTCAAGTACCTTTCGGGCGGGGAGTACGTATATTTCGTTCACTCTTACTATGCTAAAAACTGCGCGCAGAGCGTAACGTCGGTATGCACGTACGGCGGAGCGGAGCTTACCGCTTCGGCAGAGCGCGAAAACGTTTACGGCACTCAGTTCCACCCCGAAAAGAGCGGCGCGACCGGGCTTAAAATATTAAAAGCTTTCAGCGAGCTGGGCTGAGCCTCCGCTTAAGTAGGGATATGCAAAATCTGCGCCTGAGATATCCGCGGCGGCAATGCCGTGCGGCTGTATCAGGGCGACTACAACAAGGAAAAGATTTATTCGCTTAATCCCGTCGATGTTGCTGCAAAGTTCAAAGCGGCGGGCGCAAGTTGTCTGCACGTGGTCGACCTTGACGGCGCGCTGGAAGGCGAGCTTGTGAATAAAGACATAATCAAAAAAATTACTGCCTCGTGCGGGATGTTCGTCGAGGTGGGCGGCGGCGTGCGTTCGCTTACCAGAATAGGCGAATATCTTTCCGCGGGCGTGGGCAGGGTAATTCTCGGCTCTGCCGCGGCGGAAAATTATACGCTCGTAACCGACGCGGTAAAATATTTCGGCGAAAAGGTTGCGGTGGGAGTAGACGCTATCGGCGGCAAAGTCGCCATTCGCGGCTGGAAAAAAATAACCGATATCGACGCCCTCGATTTTTGCGAAAAGCTGAGGGAAGACGGCGTAAGAACTATAATTTATACCGATATATCTCGCGATGGAACGCTGGCGGGCACCAATCTTGAGCCTTACGAACAGCTCGTAAAGCTTAAGGGGCTCAACGTTGTGGCGTCGGGCGGAATTACATACCTCGACGAGCTTAAAAAGCTCAGGGCAATGGGCGTAAGCGGCGCCGTGCTCGGCAAGGCTATTTACGACGGTGCGCTTGACCTTGCGGAAGCTATAAAAGCGTGTGAAGATGCTTGCTAAAAGAATAATACCCTGCCTTGACGTGCGCGACGGCATGGTTGTAAAGGGTAAAAATTTTACGGGAATACGCGAAGTTGAATCGCCCGTGGCGCTTGCGCAAAGGTATAACCTTTCGGGCGCGGACGAGCTTGTTTTTTACGATATAACCGCGTCGGCGGAGGGGCGCGCGCTGTTTGCCGATACGCTTAAACAGGTTGCCTCCTGCATATTCATACCGCTTACCGTCGGCGGAGGAATAAACACGCTTGAAGATTTCGACAGGGTTTTAAAGTGCGGCGCGGATAAGGTGAGCGTAAACACGGGCGCAATACGCGACCCGTCGCTTATAGGCAAAGCTGCAAAAAGGTACGGCGACCAGTGCGTCGTGCTTTCCATGGACGTGAAAAGGGTAGACGGCAAATTCACCGTCTTTTCGCACGGCGGGCGCGTTAATACGGGCATATCTGCCGTCGAATGGGCTTATCGCGGTCAGGAAGAGGGCGCGGGCGAGCTTGTTTTAAACAGCATAGATACCGACGGAGTTAAAGGCGGTTTCGATTGCGAAATGCTCAATTCTGTATGCGAAAAGCTTACAATCCCCGTTATAGCCAGCGGCGGCGCGGGCAAAAAGCAGGACTTTCTGAATCTGTTCAAAGAAGTGCCGCGCGCAGACGCGGGGCTTGCCGCCTCGGTTTTTCACTTCGGCGAAATCAATATAGAAGAGCTTAAAATTTATTTAAAACAGAACGGGGTGCACGTGCGCGTGTGAAAAGTTGAGCGCTTTAAACGTGCTGGTTAAGGCATATATGCGCTCCGATTGCGTGTAGCTGTAAATTAATTTGCCGTAAAAGTTAAGGAGTAAAATTATGAAACTTATTGATCTTGATAAACTGGTATTCGATAAAGACGGGCTTATCCCCGCGGTCGTTCAGGACGCCTATTCCAAAAAGGTGCTTACCGTGGCGTATATGAACAGGGAAAGCCTTGAAATAAGCATAAAAAGGAAGCTCACCTGCTTCTGGTCGCGCTCGCGCAAAAAATTGTGGCTCAAGGGCGAAACTTCGGGCAATTTTCAGCACATAGTGTCCATTACCGCCGACTGTGATATGGACAGCCTCGTCATAGAGGTGGTTAAGGACGGTCCCGCCTGCCATCTGGGTACGGACAGCTGCTTTACCAACGCCGTTTACGAGAACGAGGACATAAACGAATTTTCGATTGAAGGACTTTACGACCTTATCAAGGGCAGAAAGGATAACCCCAAAGAGGGCTCGTATACTTCATACCTCTTCGATAAAGGCGTAGATAAAATACTTAAAAAGGTGGGCGAGGAGTGCACCGAGGTGGTAATAGCCGCAAAGGGCGGCGATAAGGAAGAAACGGTGTTCGAAATTTCCGACCTTACCTATCACGTGCTCGTTCTTATGGCGGAATGCGGCATAACGCTTAACGATATCAAGGCTCAGCTGGCTTCGCGCCACGTAGTGGATAAAAAGGTAAAGCAGGAAAGGCTTCAGTAACCTTGTCAAGCCGCTGAATTTTATCGCGACATTGAGCAAATTCTGACTGCTGCATAATTGCGGCTTTTGTTGCGGCGGGAGGTAGTTATGCCGCTTATTAAATCAAACGTGCACACGCACACCGTTTTCTGCGACGGCAAGGACGGAATGGAAGACATGGTCTGCGCCGCAATCGGCGCGGGAATGGATACGATAGGTTTTTCGTTCCACTCTTACACGGCGTTCGACCCAACCTACTGCATACGCGATTACTACGCATATATGTGCGAATTAAACAGGGTAAAGGCGGCGTATGCCGATAAAATCTGCGTTCTCAACGGGGTGGAACTCGACCTGTACGGCGAGCGGCCTTCCGTGTGCGATTATGTTATAGGTTCGGTGCATTATTTCAAAAAGGACGGGCATTATTATCCCGTGGACCTTTCTTTGCGCGGATTTAAAAAGATAATTGAAAATGTTTTTTCGGGCGATGCGTACGCGGCGGCGGAATGCTATTTTGCGGAAGTCGGCGAGCTTGCCGAAGCAGTTAAGCCCGACATATACGGGCATTTTGACCTTGTAACCCGCTTCAATTCGGGCGGTGAGTTTTTTGACGAGGGCGCGGCGCGCTATAAAAAGGCGGCGTGCGGTGCGGCGGACAGGCTTCCGAAAGGCGCGGTTGTGGAAATAAATTTAGGCAGGCTTTTCAAGGGCGAAGGGGGAATGTATCCTTCCGAATGGCTGTTAAGCGAACTCAACGCGCGCGGCTGTCGGTTTATGCTGGCTTCTGACGCGCATTGCGTCGCGGCTGTGGGCTACGCCTTTGACGACGTCTGCCAGAAACTTAAGGGATTGGGCGTAAAATCGCTGGTAAGGTACAAGGGAAAAGAGCTCGTTGAAGAAGAATTGTAATTTGCAAAGTTTTATTCGCCGCCCGCGCTTTGCGCGGGCGGCTCAACTGTTTCAGGCGGGGTTAAAACGCCGCTTTTTTTATTTTTTTACAACATTTTTACAAATGAATTGGTAAATTCTGTTTTTTTTTACTTACAATTTCAAATTTTATGCTATAATGGTTATGCTTGATTTTTATAATAAAGAAGTGATTCAGTTAAAATCATTAAGGAAGAAATTTAATTTCAAATTTTTATAATAAGTAGGTGCGCGCGGCGCACGGAGAGGAAAAAGGTATGAGGATAGGAATTCTTACGAGCGGGGGCGACTGCCCCGGGCTCAATGCAGTTCTGCGCGGATTCTGCAAGTATTGTTTCAGCCGCATGAAGGACGTGGAAATTTACGGCTTTCTGGAAGGCTATGCAGGACTTATAAACAAGGAATACAAACAGCTTGCCCCCGCAGACGTCGAAAATATTCTTGATATGGGCGGCACTATACTCGGCACTTCCCGCCAGCCGTACAAACTTATGACGGTAAAGGAAGGCGACGCCCCCACAAAACTCCAGCAGATGGTGGAAAACTACAAAAAACTTAAGCTGGACGTACTTGTAACGCTTGGCGGCGCGGGCACGCATAAAACGGCTTCGCTTTTGTCTGTGGAAGGTTGCAACGTTATAGGACTTCCCAAAACCATAGATAACGATATTTACGGTACGGATATTACGTTCGGTTTTCATACCGCCGTCGATATCGCCGCGGACGCGCTCAAGCGCATACGCACCACGGCGGACAGCCACAGCCGGGTGTTCTTTGTAGAGGTAATGGGCAACAAAGTCGGCTGGCTTACGCTTTATTCGGGCTTAGCGGCCGGCGCGGACGCAATACTCATTCCCGAAATCAATTACGATGAAGATAAGCTTGCCCAGTTTATAACCCGCAAAAAAGCTTCGGGCGCGCGCTCTGTAGTGGTCGCCGTAGCCGAGGGCGTATGCAGCACGCGCGAGGCGGCTATGTCCAAAAAGGAGCGGCGCGACTACCTTGACGAATGCGTAAGCACTTCCGCCGCCGAAAGACTGTGCGAGGTTATGTCGCAGAAGACGGGTCTTGCGTGCAGGGCTACCGTGCTCGGGCACATTCAGCGCGGCGGCGAACCCTGCGCTTACGATAAGTTCATATCCACCCAGATAGGCGCTTACGGCGCATACCTTGCCGAAACGGGTAAGTACGGCGTTACCGTTTGCGTAAGGGGCAACAAGTTAAGCTATAACGTGCTCGTGGACATTGCGGGCAGAACAAAGCGCGTTCCCGCCGACGGTCAGCAGGTAGGCCTTGCAAAGGCTATGGGAATATACTTCGGCGACTGAAAAAAACCGCGGCGTTCAGCCGTGCGTCAAAGTTGGTTGCAGCATAAATATGAGAGAGTTGCCGCGCATGAAATCGGAAGATTTTTCAATATAGCATAAGCTGCGGCATAAAAAAATAAATTACAAAAAATTCATTCGTACATCCGCCGCGGGCGGTTGGGCGGTGAACATATTCGGAGGAAAAAAGAATGTATGCAGTAATAGACATCAGCTCCACAAGTATATCCATGCTTGTGTGCGGCAAGGACGGAACACACCCCGCGTATAAGTTCAGGGAAAGTCTTTCGGCAGTAAGCTTTACCGAAGGCGGAAAACTTACCGAACACGGCGTGGAAAAAATCTGCGATAAAATTTCCGTGTTCCAGGACCAGTGCAAAAAACTCGGCGTGGAAAGGCTTTACGTGGTATCCACCGCGGCAATGCGCTTTATAGATAACGCCGAAGAGGTGTTCGAAGCCATCCGCACTCGCACGGGTGCCGTCGTAAACCAGATAGACGGCGAAACTGAAGCCTATTGCGACTGCGTCGCCAACGAAAAATTCCGTTCCATGAACAGCCCCGTTATAATAGATATCGGCGGCGCTAGCATAGAACTCGTTGACCTTACAAAAAGCGGAAGGGAGGGCATTCACTGCCTCAACTTCGGCGCGCTTACCCTTCAGCGCAAATTCGTTAAGAGCGTTTATCCCGACAAGGAAGAGTGCTCCAAAATCAAAAAATACATCAAAAAGGCGCTTGCCAAGGCGGAAGTTCCCTCGTTTGCGGGCGGCACTGCCGTGCTCGTAGGCGCAACCAACCGCTCTGTATACGAAATTTACCGCGACTATTACGATATCGACGTTTCCGAAAATATGGTAATAGAAATCGAAAAGCTTAAAAAGCTTGCGAAAAAGCTTATCGAAGCTCCCGACAGGTCGCACCTTTTAATAAAGAACGCGCCCGAAAAAATTTACTTTATCGTAGTTGCGCTCATAACGCTTGTTCAGCTGCTTAAAAAGTACGGCTTTGCAAGCGTCGCCGTAAGCGATTTCGGCGTAAAGGAAGGTTACCTCAAGCTCGCGCTCTCCGGCGAGGAAAAGACGGAAATTTCGCCCTTCTTCCCCGAAAGACCGGTAAAGGAAATCAAGTCTGTGGAAGAGCTTGCCGAACACATCAAACTCCGTCAGAAGGCAAGCAAAATGCCCGCCAAGCGCAACGGCGACGATAAAAAAGACGAAAAGAAAGATTAAATAAATTCGGGCGCGCCGCACGGCGCG
>CAJLLH010000021.1 GCA_905207385.1 uncultured Eubacteriales bacterium | reverse complement strand
TTAATTTTTAGTCAGTGCAATTATTTCGTATGTACGTGAATTTATTGCAAGCGTAACGCTTTGCGTGCGGCAGAAAAGGTAGTGCCCGTTGTGTTTGCAACCTGTTATAAGTCCGCCGTCGGTAATTTCGTCTGCGCGGTCTATAACGCCTATGCAGTAATCAAAAAAGTCTTCGTCGGCGGGCAACTTCATTTTTTTGCGTATCTTTTTCTCCGTTGCGGGCAAAACGTTTAATTTATCAACATTTTCTATAAGCTGCCTTTTTATTGCGTCCGTGCCGCTTTGACTGCGCTCTGACATAAGGCTTTCAGCCGTTTTTAAAAAGCGGTAGGGCACGTATATTCTGTACCCCGACAGCGGCAGTGCAAGCCTGCTTTCAGTTCCGCTTCCGTACGGCATGGCGGAATAAGGTATTCCGTTTTCTTCAAGCATATCGGCAAGCTTAGCGCCGTCGCCGCCCTGCGTTTCGGCAAGAAAGCAAAAATCGTCGTCGGCGACGTCCCTCAACTTTGTTGTCCCGCAAAAAGGACAAAAGGGCTTATTTGTGGCGGCGTTGCAATTTTTGCAGAATTTCATGGCGCGGCTTGTTACATAAGGTGCTTGCGTATAGCCTTAATCGCCGTGTCGGCTATAAGGCGCGAACCTCTGTGCGTGGGGTGCACGCCGTCGACCGAATATTCGGTATAGCGTATTGATTCGGCAAGCCCGTTGAACATTTCGTCGTAAGCCACAAACTCGTCGGCAATCTCTACGGCGATGCGGTGTATTATTTCAAGCTCTTTGTTGAAAAGCGGCCTCATGCGCAGTTTGTCGGGTGCGGGCAGAAGGAAGGGTTCAAGGCATATAAGCGTAATTCCCGCGTCCTTGATTCTGGTAAGCAGTTCACGGTAGTCGCGCTCGAACTGTTTAAGGTCAAGCTCCTTGCCGTATTTGAACTGGTGTAGCGCGTTGTTTACGCCAATCATAACGACTGCCGCGTCGGGCTTAAGGTCTATTACGTCTTTCTGTACCCTTGCAAGCACGTCGCAGACTTCGTTGCCGCTTATGCCCTTGTTTATAAGCTCTATGTCCATATCGGGATAGATGGGACGGAGCTTGTCTGAAAGTATTTTAACGTAGCCGTTGCCGAGAGAATTTTCGTCTCCGCGGTCGCGCTCGCAATCGGTTATAGAATCGCCTATGAACACTATTTTCATATTTTCCCCTTTGGGTGCGCCGCGCAATGCGACGCGGAATTTATTGCATATCTTATTGTACCACAGCGTTGCGGTCATTGCAAGCGGTGAACTTAAATTGGGTTAAAATTTTTGCGCTTTTTGCAATGCGCGCGCCGTTTGCCGCCTTGAAAAAAGCCTTAAAAAAGCAGTCTGCTTAAATTGCGCAGCCCCAAAAAATAATTATAACCTGGCTCTTTAAAGCGCGACCTGTGGTAAAATTTGTATAAATTTGGGGTATTGACAAACCGGGATTTATGGGGTATGATTGCTTTTAAAGCAGCAATTTTGTCCGTTGTCGCGGTCAGAATGTAAGGAGGGGGCGCTATTATTACCGTTGCGGTCGTTGAAGATAACGACGGCGAGCGCGAACAGCTTGTCGGTTATCTTTCACAATATTCTGATTGTTTTCATGTAAAAACTTTTTCTTCCGCGGTTGATTTTTTAACCAACTATCAGCCCGAATACGACCTTGTGTTCATGGATATAGACATGCCGTACCTCGACGGAATGTCTGCGGCGCGCAAACTGCGCGAAGCCGACCAGTCGGTGTGCATAATTTTTGTAACCAACCTTGCGCGCTTTGCCGTTCAGGGTTACGAAGTGTCTGCCTTCGATTTTATGGTTAAGCCGCTTTCGTACAGCGATTTTTCTGCCAAAATGCCGCGCGTTATGCGCCACATCGGCTCCGGCAAAAACATAAAATCTGTTATTGTAAGTTCGGGCAGTAATACCGTCCGCATAGCCGTAGGCGACGTGCTTTACGTGGAGGTAATGAACCATAAGCTTCTTTATCACATGACGGACAGGGTCATAGAATCTTACGGCACGCTCAAAAAGGTTGAAGAGCTTTTCGGCGACCCGCTGTTCGTGCGCTGCAACAAGTGCTATCTTGTAAACCTGCGCTGCGTTTCCGCCATAGAAGACGGTTACGCGGTAGTGGGAGGCGACAGACTTCTTATAAGCTATCCGCGCCGCGCGCCGTTCACGCAGGCGCTTGCCGATTATCTGTGCGGGTAATGGGGAAATGATTAGTTTTTTTGCTTTTTACAAACCGCTGTTCATGTTTCAGCTTCTCATAGCGGAATTTCTGTTTTGCCGCCGTCTGCGAAGGCGCAGCCGTTTCTGGCTGCGCTATTTGCTTGCGGCTGCGGCGTGCTTTGTTTTTTCGGTAGTGCTTGTGTTCACTCCCGACAACGCGTTTGAACTTTCGCTTATTTTCATTGCGCTGTTTGCCGTAACGCTTGTTTCAAATATTTTCTGCTACGATGTGTCTTTCGTCAGTCTGTTGTTCTGCCTTACAAGCGCGTATGTATTGCAACATTTTTCTTACTGCCTTTCCAACTGTTTGCTTCTTCTTTTCGGACTCAATTCCAACGTCTACGGCGTATACACGGAGGAGGTAATTCTTCATCAGGGCATAACGGTAAGCGAAATGTTCGGCTATATTTTTACTTTCGTCGTATATTACCTCGCTTACTGGCTGTTTTATCTGTTCTTTGCGCGCAGAATACGCAGAAATTCAGAACCGCGCCTTAAAAGTCGCTCGCTTCTTCCCGTGTGCGGCGGCGCGCTTGCGCTTTCCATCGTGGTAAACGCCGTAGTCGTATACTCCACGACGGACGGCGACCTTATAGTGCTCATGAATTTTTACAACGCCGCGTGCTGTCTGTTCATAATTTACGTGCTTTTCAGCATGCTCAGAAAGTCGGCTATGCAACAGGAGCTGGATATGGTAAGCCGAATGCTTGCAAAAGCCGAAGAGCAGTATGCCATAAGCAAAAAATCTACCGAGCTCATAAACATCAAATGCCACGACCTCAAACAGCAGATACGCACCATAGGCCGCGCCAACCTTATCAACGAAACGGCGCTTTGCGAAATGCAGAAAGCAATATCCTTTTACGACAGCGGCATAGATACGGGCAACGGCACGGTGGATATAATTCTGACCGAAAAAAGCCTTGCCTGCCGCAAAGACGGCGTAGCGCTTGAATGCATGGCGGACGGTTCGCTTCTGTCTTTCATGAACGAGGCGGAAATATACAGCATGCTCGGCAACGCCATAGACAACGCTTTCAGCGCGGTGCGCGAACTTGAAGAAGAAAACCGCCGCATAGGTCTTACCGTGCAGAAAGTTAAAAATTTTGTTACCGTTCAGGTGCGCAACCGCTATAAGGGCGAGATAGTCCTTTCGGGCGACGGGCTGCCCGTTACAACCAAAAGCGATTCGGAAAACCACGGCTTCGGGCTTAAAAGCATACGCTACATAGTGGAAAAATACGGCGGACGAATGTCTGTAAAAGCGCAGGAAGGTGAATTCAGCCTTAACATAATTTTCCCCGTCAAGGGGGATGCTTCGTGAAGTTTGCGTTGTAAATTTTAAGTTCGCGTTGCGGCTATTGCAATTTTTCATTTCTGCCTTATAGTTTTTTCTGAAAGGCGCAAAAATGCGCAAATCAAAGATAAGGAGCAAAAAGACATGAAAATGAGCAATGAAAAGTTTCGCGTCATCATTCTGCCTATCGTAGCCATAATAATCGTGCTTATGATAGTGCTCAGCATGGCGGCGAATACTTATTCGGCGCAGCTTGATATGGCTCTCGGACGCGGCAAGCGCCACGTCGTGGAAGCTGAAAACATATCGGAAGAAGCCGCCGAATATTACGAAGCGCTGTTCCCTAACCCCGACGCGGGCACGCTTGACAACGCGGACCCTCCCACGGCAATAGAAGAGCAGTCGCGCAACCACGCCGCGGAAACCGCGCTTAAAGTGGCGGAAGAGGGCATAACCCTTCTCAAAAACGACGGCGTTCTTCCCCTTGAAAAAAAGACGGGCGTAACGCCCTTCGGTTACCGCTACATAGAACCCGTCTGGGGCGGTTCCGGTTCGGCGGCAACCAATATGAATTTCGACTACGTAGTTACCGCTGAAGAAGCGCTTGCGGCAAACTTTACCGTAAACGATACCGTAGTTCAGAAAATGAAAGCCGCAACCCCCATTGAAATGATGGGCGACCTCGACGCCGCGCCTGCCACCGCAACGTGGAGCAACAGCGGTTCTACCAATATGTCGATTTTTGAATACGACCCCTCAATTTATACGGGAACGGAAAGTTCGTGCAACGGCACGGTCGGCATAGTATTCATCGGCAGACTCGGACTTGAAGGCAACGATATGTGGGCGTTCCCTTACGAAAACGGAGTAGCCCAGCACAGCCTTCAGCTTACCACTTACGAAAAGCAGACGATAGAGTTCGCCAAAAAGAACTGCGACGAAGTAGTTGTAATCTGCAACTTCTCCAACATTATGGAAATTGGCGAGCTTGAAAACGACAGCGGCATAGACGCCATTCTCTGGATAGGCAATCCCGGCGCAAAGGGTCTTCAGGCTATGACCGAAATACTTGCGGGCGACGTTAACCCTTCCGGCCGCACTGTGGATATGTGGGTTGCCGACCACACCGCAGACCCCTCGTATGTAAACGTGCTCAACGGCACATATGGCAATACCGACCTCATTTCTAAAGACTATTACGAGTATGAGGAAGGCATTTACATGGGCTACCATTACTACGAAACTGCCGCCGCCGAAGCTGCTGCGGGCAATTACGAAGGTTTCGATTACGACGAACAGGTAGTTTATCCCTTCGGCTACGGTCTGCATTACGAAAACGATAAAATAAGCCAGTCGCTCGACAGCGCTGAACTTTACGGCAACACGCTGCGCGTTACCGGCAGCATAACCAACAATTCTTCGCTCGACGTCAAGGAAACGGTTCAGCTTTATATCGAAGCGCCCTACTACCGCGACGGCAGCAAGATAGAAAAATCTGCAAAAGTGCTAGTCGATTTCGGCAAATTCTTTGTCGAAGCGGGCGACACTTACGACTTCACTTTTACCATTCCCATCGAAGATTTTGCATCTTACGACGATAACTGCTACTATTCCGAATCGGGCAGCTACGTAATAGAAGAGGGCGAATATGTAATTCACCTCGGCAAAAACTCGCACGAGGACTGGGACAGCAAGAAGTTTGAAATCGAAAAAACAAGGGCGTACGTGGACAGCGGCGTCAAAAACGGCGCGGAAGCGGTAGGCAAGCGCTCTTCCGACGGAATTGAAGCCGTCAACCAGTTCGACGACGTCAACAATTATATAGACGACGGACTTATGACCGTTATGTCCAGAAGCGACTTTGCTGGCACTTACCCCAAAGCTCCCGAACTCAACAAAACGGCGCCCGATTACGTCGTTGAGGCTAACGCCGCATACGACAGCAAAAACGACCCCGTTTCAGGCGTGGCTAATCCCGACGCAACGCTGTATATGTCTGAAAAACCTGTCTCGGGTGCGGATAACGGTCTTACCTTAAGCTCGCTCCGCGGTCTCGATTACGACGATCCTCTCTGGGACGACCTCCTCGACCAGATAGACTTTACCGATACCGAAGCCATAAGCGCGGTAATAACTTACGGCCTTTACATGACTCAGGAACTCGACGACATAGGTCTTGTGCCTACGGGCGATAACGACGGTCCTCTCGGACTTACGGCAACGTGGTCGGGCACTGTAGGTCACGTGGTTGCGTGCGCGTGGACTTCCGCGCCCATAACCGCCGCTACGTGGAATACCGACCTCGTATACGAAATGGGTCTTGCCATTGGTCAGGAAGGTCTTACCAACGGCATACAGGGTTGGTACGCTCCTGCGGTCAATCTTCACCGCAGCCCCTTCGGCGGACGTAACTTTGAATATTACAGCGAAGATTCGCTCATATCAGGCAGAATAGGCGCAGCCATGGTATCCGGCGCGCGTCAGAACGGCTTGTTTGCGCACATAAAGCACTTTGCCCTCAACGAAATGGACCATGCGCGCGGCAATGTTCAGGTATATGCAACCGAACAGTCTATGCGCGAAATGTATCTGCGCGGATTTGAAATAGCTACCAAGGAAGCCGTTTGCACCGAACAGGTTTACGACGGCGAAACGGGCGGTCAGAAGACTGTGGAAATCAAAGCCGCAGGCGCATATATGACCTCCATGACGTTCATAGGCCCTAAGTTCAGCGGCGCAAGCTACGAACTGCTTACCACCGTATTGAGGAACGAATGGGGCTTTGAAGGCTTTGTGATAACCGACTTCACCAGCGGCGACAACAAGAGCAAGGACTGCGGCTATAAAGTGGGCAACGACCTGTGGATGGGCATGCGCACTACTCAGCTCAACGACCTTGACACGGCTACTGCGCAGTGGGCGGCAAGAAAAGCCATAAAGAACATAGCATACACCATAGTCAACAGTGCGGCTTATAACGGAATTGCGCCCGGTTCGTACGCATATTACGATATGTCGCCCTGGAGAATAGGTCTAATAGTATTCGATGTCGTTGCGGGCGTCCTCGCTGCTGCGGGCATAGCAGTGGTTGTTCTTCGCACCGTCGATGAAAAACGCCATCCCGAAAAGTACAGAAAGGGAGGGGATGATAATGAATAAATTATTGCAAAACAGAGGTATCGGCGACATACTCAACGCCATTGCCGCCGCGGCGGGAATAATCGCGCTTATCTGCTACCTTGTATCCGCCGAAGATAAATCGGGCATGACGGAAACCTACGTTTCCGCTCTGGTATACGTTCCGCTCATAATAGCAATTCTTCTTAACGTCGTTGCGTTTTTCCTTCGCAACAACATATGGAAAATAGGCGCGTTCGCCGTGTACTTCTTTGCCATTGCAACCTGGTGCTATAATCAGGGCGGCTACATAGTAAACGTGTTCATGGGCATAGACGGAAACGTTTTCAGCTTTGCATATGTGCTTACTTTCATATGCATGCTTGCGTGCGCGGTGCTCTGCATACTTGCAGCCGTAGGTTTTAAAAAGGTTCGCGGCAAGGCTGAAAAGCAAAGCGGCGCAGCCGCATAAAAAGCGCAATCGGCGCGCACATATGCGCGCGTTACGCTAAGGTTAACTCTTTATATTTTCTCCTTAATATGCGGCGGAGCTTTCACGGCTCCGCCGCAATGTTTTGGCGCGCATAGCTTTCGGTTTAAACGGCAAAAAAGAAACAGCCTGTACATATTGCCGTGCGGAAAATGTTTGTGGCTGAGCAAATTAATGCGGCAATATGTGCAAAACAAGATAAGCTTATATGTAAAATTTTGTGAAATATTACGCTATTGACACGCGCTGATTTTATGATAGAATAAAAAAGAGAATTTTGTAAAACTTTCTGTTAACGGTAAAATATATGCGAGTATGTGTTCTGGAAGATGAAAAAATTGTTGCTGATAAGCTTTGCAGCTTTATAGAAAAGTATTGCGCGGAGCAGGGCGTCCGCGTTGAGGTGCAGGTTTTTCCCGATGCGTTTGCTTTGCTTGAGGGGTATCACGCCGACGTGGATATTCTGTTCATGGATATTCAGCTTCCGGTGATGAACGGAATGGAGGCGGCAAAAAAAATACGCGAAACGGACGAAAAAGTTCTTATTGTTTTTGTTACCAACCTCGCGCAATACGCTGTGGAAGGTTATGACGTAAACGCGTTCGACTTCATTCTAAAACCCGTAGAGTACGACGGATTCAGAATGAGGTTTGCGCGCATAATTAAGGAGCTTGAGCACCGTAGCGCGGATAAATACATAAATATAAGTTCCAAAAGCGGTTTTCGCCGCATAAAACTTGCAGATTTGCTTTATGTGGAGGTGATAAACCACGACCTTATATTCCACACACGCGAAGAGGGCGAAATCAGCACGCGCGGAACAATGAAAAAGCTTGCCGAATCTCTTTCGGGCGAGTGTTTTGCGCTTTGTTCAAACTGCTATCTTGTAAATCTTGCGCACGTAAAGCAGGCGGACAAGGCGGCGGTGCTATCCGATGGGACTGAACTCCCCATAAGCCGCAACAGCCGCAAAAACTTTTTCGGCGAATTGGCAAAGTATCTCGGGGGTACTATATGAGCTTTTTTGCGCTTAACGCCTCATTTGCAATGGAAAGCATTTTTACTGCTAAGGGCTGGCATGATTTTGCTTCGTTTGCCATGACCCCGCTTATGGCGATTGAAATGCTCATCGCTGATTATCTCATAGCCAAATCTTTCAAACGCAGGCAATACTTTTACCTGCGCTTTTTCGGCGGGTCGCTCTGTTGTGTGCTGATAACAATTCTTATAGAAATAACATTTTCGCTTGTCACGGGCGAAAATTTCATTTACGGCGGGTCTGACAATGTAGCCAACACTACTTTCAAAATTTTTTACTACATAATAATTTTCGGAATGACCTTTCTTACCATGCTTTTTTCATATGCAGAACCTTCAGCGTTCATAGCGGTTGGTTGCGCAGTGGGGTACGCCGTTCAGTTTATGGCTTCAAACGCATATCAGCTTTTGCAGATACCGTCTTCTTTCATGGAGTGGCCTTGGGCGGAGGTTTACGAGTGCGTCGTCTATGTGGTTACGCGCGTGGCAATTTACGCGTTCATGTATTTCATTTTAATACGCAGGCATTTCAAACCTGCGCTGTACAAGGGCAATACAAAGGCTAAACTTCTGCTGCTTCTGATAGCCGTAATAGTGTGCATAGGCCTTTCACGCCTTTCCGTTGACGATACCGAGCGTTCCGTTCTTGCAATGATTGTTGAACCGCTTTATGCCATAATGTGCAGCGTGCTTATAATTTTTGTGCATTTCGGTCTTACGGCAAACGACTCTATGCACGACGAGGTTTCCAATATGGCTGAACTTCTGCATCAGGAGCGCGAGCAGTACCGCCTTACCAAAGAGAGCATAGATATTATCAACCTTAAGTGCCACGACCTAAAACATCAGGTCGCGCGGCTTAGGGAAGATGTTTCCGAAAAGCAGATTGCAGAAATAGAAAATGCCATTATGATTTACGATACAAACGTAAAAACAGGCAACGATACGCTTGATGTGCTTCTTACTGAAAAGAAGCTTCAGTGCGAAGCGAAAAAAATAACTTTTACCTGCATGGTCAAGGGCGACGTGATCAATTTTATGGATGATATGGATATTTATTCCCTGTTCGGCAACGCCATATCCAACGCCATAGAAAGCGTCAGCCGCATAGAGGAGGAGGCGCGTCGGCAAATATCGCTTAAAGTGCGCCTTGTGGGCAACATATGTTCCATACACGTGGAAAATTATTATACTGGCGAAATTAATTTTGAAGACAACCTGCCCGTTACCGACAAGGATAAAAATTTTCACGGTTTCGGCATGAAAAGCATTGCCAGAATAGTGGAACATTACGGCGGCGCGCTCAACGTTACCGCTACCGACGAATTGTTTGTTCTGGATATTGCCATGCCTTGCAGAGCAAAAAACCTGGGGTAGTTGTTTTTTGTTGTAAAATAATAATAAAAGCTTGAATCTCATGCCGATTGAAGAGCGGTTTTGGTCGCGGTACGCCTTTTGGGTTACTACTTACGCCAAACCGCCTCTTTTTTTTCGGTTTTGTGATATTATGCATACGAAATGTGCGAAAGGCACAAAAATTTAAAAGGAGAAATAGTTATGAGATTCAAAAAATTGGCTAAACTTTTAACAATTGCCCTTGCAACATCGCTTGTTGCGGCAATCTGCGTTGCAATGAGCGCGTGCAGCGGTTCGGAAAAAACGCTTACAGGTTCTTATTCCAAACATTCTTACGGCGCAATTACCACAGGCGTGGAATGGTATGTGGTTGCAAGCTATCAGCTTGACCTCTTCTCAGACGAAACTTATGTATTATCCTACAAGATAGACTTATTCGGCACCGACTATGAAGGACGCGGCTTTGAAGAAGTTGTAACGACTGGAAATTATTCCTCCGTAGCGTCTGCCGACGGGGACGCTTCGCACCTTGATGTTACTCTTGAGCAGGCAAATTCTGTTTCATACAACATCAACGGCAAGCTTCCTTCATTAATAGAGAGGGTGTTCGGCAAGTTGGGAAACAACGCATTTGTGCTCAATTCCGAAAGGTGGAATTCAACCATGACTTCCAACTATGCTCTTATGCAGGATGAAGGTGTTACGTTCGGTTCTGACGATGAAGCCAAGAATGCTTTTATGGATACTTACGGCATGGGTTACACCATAACCATAGAGGAGCCTGCGCTTGAAGAGGCAAACACTTCGCTCAATGCCAAGATAGTTTCAATCGAAGCCGACGAAAATACGACGCTTATGTTCATGGCAAAGTTCATGGCTTTTGTTAATCCTTAAATATATTTTTTAAATGCGAGAGTGATTTGCTTATGTTCAATAAAAAACGCAAAGTATTATACATGGTTTTAACCATTATATTTGCCATATTGTTTGTGGTGTTTATAGCTGCAACGATAGTGTGCAATGCGTTTGCTCCTGCTGTGCATGCGTTCTTCAATACGGAGTCGTCCACAACTTCCGGCGAAAAAGGCGAAGATTTTTTCAAGAAAGATGCTTCCAGTGCGGAAGAGCAGCAGTCTAACGCACAGGCTATAGTGGAAGAAATAGCCGCGGAAGGGTCGGTGCTTCTTATGAACGATGGCGCGCTGCCCCTTTCAGAAGGTTCTAAGGTTACCCTTCTTGGCGCAACCTCTGCCGACATAATAACGGGCGGCACGGGTTCTGGTTCGGTGGCGGTAACGGGAAAAACTAATTTAAAAACTGCACTCGAGCAGTCGGGGTTTGAAGTTAACTCCACGATGTGGAATTTCTATACTTCGGGTGCAGGCAGTCAGTACAAACGCGAAGATGGTTCGGGCGCTTTAAACAATGTGCTCCCCGACTTCACCACTTTCAGCATAAACGAAGTTCCTCAAAGCGCTTATACCGACGCGGAGTGGAACTCTGTAAAAGATTACGGCGATGCCGCAATAGTTGTGCTGGGCAGGGTGTGCGGCGAAGGATTTGACCTTCCGTGGTTCAATGCGGGCGACGGTACAGGCAATATTCTTGAGCTGACAAAGGAAGAACAGGACCTTCTTGCCAAAGCCAAACAGCTTAAGGATGCCGGCACTGTAAAGCAGATAGTCGTTATACTCAACACCAGTTACGCTTTAGAGCTCGACTTCCTTAATCCCGACATATGCGGCACCGATTACGGCATAGACGCCTGCATGTGGATAGGTCTTCCCGGCGAAAGCGGACTTAACGGCGTTGCGGATATCCTTGCGGGCATAGTTAATCCCAGCGGCAAACTTGTTTCTACTTACACTTACGATAATCTTTCATCTCCTGCAATGCAGAATATGTGGGTAACGCCTTATGCCAACGCATCGGAACAGGGGCTTTCCTACGGCGGCAACGGCAGCCTTTACAACCAGTATTATATCGCTTATCAGGAAGGCATATATGTGGGTTACCGCTATTATGAAACAAGGTATGAAGACTACGTCCTTGGCAATTCCAAAGTGGGTGATTATAATTACACCGATACCGTAGCATATTCGTTCGGATACGGCCTTTCTTACAGTACGTTTACTTATTCCGATTTTGAAATGACGGAAAACGAAGATTCTTTCACGTTCACGGTAACGGTAAAGAATACTTCCGATGTTGCGGGCAAGGATGTGGTTGCCATATACATGCAGTCGCCTTATACGGACTACGACAGGGAAAACAAAGTTGAAAAGGCTTCTGTTGAACTTGTAGGCTACACCAAGGTGGAAGTGCCTGCAAACGGCCAGGTTGAAAACGTAACCGTAACCGTGGATAAGACGGAGCTTCGCGCATACGACGCTTACGGTGCGCAGACTTATATTCTTGACGCGGGCAATTACTATTTTGCTCTCGGCAACGGCGCGCACGATGCGCTTAATAACATCCTCGCCAAAAAGGCGGATATAAGCGATACGTCAAACGGTACGGTAGGCGTTTCCCGAATGACTTCCGTCGGAAATCAGGCGCTTGTTCAGAAGTACACCGTTGATGAGCGCGATACTGAAATCTTTTCTACCGCGGTAACGGGTGAAAAAATAACCAATCAGTTTGACGATGCCGACCTCAATCGCAGGGACGACGATACCTCCAACGACATAGTTTACGTTTCCCGCAGCGATTGGCAGGGCACTATGCCCAAAGCAACGGTTACGGCTACTTCTTATACGGCGGCGTTCAATTCGCTTGCCGCAAACGACGACATCGCTTCCGACCTCAAGGCAACATACAAGTCGTCTTCCGGCGGAACAATGCCTGCTATGGGCGCGGATAACGGATTAAAGCTCATACAGTTCAAGGGCGTTGAATTTGACGAGTCTATAACTTGGAACGGCAAAGAATATACGTGGGACGACCTTCTCGACCAGCTTACTTTCAACGAAATGGCGAGACTTATCGGTCAGGGTTATCACACTACGGCTTATGTCGGTTCGGTAAGCAAGCCTGAAACAAAGGACGAAAACGGTCCTTCCGGCATAACTACGTCGCTCAGCGGCGGTACGGCAAAGGGTACGTGCTATCCTTCGGCTGATCTGCGCGCGGCTACCTTCAATGACGAACTTACCTATCGCATGGGCGTAAGCCTTGGCAACGACGCTCTTTGGTCTTCTCCTAAAGTGTTCTCCGGGCTCTACGGTCCAGGCAGCAATATTCAGCGTACGCCTTACGGCGGAAGAAACTTTGAGTATTACTCCGAAGATCCTTACATCGGCGGCAACATATGCGCTTCTGAAGTAAAAGGAATACAGTCCAAAGGTATGTATGTATACCTTAAACACTTTGCTCTCAACGACCAGGAATCCGGACGCGACGGAATAAGCGTATGGGCAAACGAACAGTCAATCCGCGAAATTTATCTCCAGCAGTTTGAAACTGTCATAGAAAAAGCTGACGCGCATTGCGTAATGTCCTCTTTCAACCGTCTCGGCGCAACGTGGACGGGCGCTAACGCCAATCTTATGACAAACGTTCTGCGCGGCGAATGGGGTATGGACGGCATGGCGGTAACCGACTATTCAGGCAATGACTTTATGGACGTGTGCCTTGGACTTGTTGCCGGTCAGGACATCTGGGACTATTCGGGCACGAAGTGGGTGGATAAGCTCAATACTTACAAGAATGACGCTACAATAGTCAATGCGATGAGGCAGGCTTCGGCACGCATACTCTACACTGTAGCAAATTCCAACGCAATGAACGGCTATACGGTAGACACCGTTGTTAC
>CAJLLH010000020.1 GCA_905207385.1 uncultured Eubacteriales bacterium | reverse complement strand
GCCGTTCAATTGAGTTTTAATTTCTCAATTTTATTTAAAAATCAGTTTTCTTCCGCGGCTTCGTGCGCGGGGACTATGCTCTTGCAGGTGCGGTAAAATGTGGAATAATTTTCAAACCCGAAAAGTTCCGCCGCTTCGGTCTTTTTAGCTCCTCCAAGTATCATCTGCCTTACGGCTATAATCTTTTTGGTGCGTATGTACTTCATCAGCGGCATCTTCATGTACTTCCTGAATTCGGCGTAAATGAACGATTTGGAATAATGGAATTTTTCCGTAAGCATCTGTATGGTTATGTTTTTGCGTATATTCTCGTCTATAAAGGCTATAAGGTCAGAAATAAAGGCTTTGTTTTTCTCTGCCGCGGGCGCGGGCTCGTGGTAGAGCATAGTTACCAGCTTTATAAGTTCCGCCGAAAATATCACGTGCAGTTCTCTGGGACTGTATTCGTTTGCGTATTCGTCGAACAGACTGAAAATTCCTTCAAATTTTTTGCTGTTGGCAAAAAAGCACTCGCCCGCGTTAAGCTTTTCCCGCACAAAATCGGGCAGAAATCTGTCTGTAAACTTAAGGTTATACCTTTCGTAAGGCTCGTTTCTGGCAATCGTGGCGCTGTGGTACTTCCCCGCGGGAATAAGTATAATGTCGCCCTCGCCTACGTGGCGTATGCAATCTTCTATTCTTACTTCCGCGCTTCCCTTAACAATGTAAACTATCTGGTGAAAATAGTTTATGTGCACAATGTCCGCCTGCGATTCGGGAATATAGGAGTACCCCTTGTGCTCGAAATAAAGTTGTCCGTTAATAAATCTGAACATATCTAAATGATAACAGAAAAAGCAGCCGATTGCAATACGTGTCTGCAATTTTTCAGGGAGATTGCAGAATGTTTTCACTTTTTTCTTAAAATGTCGGCAGCTTGATGACCTTTTAATTTGGGCAATACGTTGCCCTTTTAATTTGCGAATTGGCGCGGGGGCGAATGCAAAATTTGCGTTTTGTTTAGGCTGCGGGGTGTGCCAAATTTTACTCTTTTGAAGCGCGATTTCTGCAATTGCCCCGCATATATGCCCCGATTAACGCAAAAAAATTGCGTTTGCGGCATTCGATGAATGCGCGTTTTGGTTATAATCTTGCGGCGGCGGGAAAAAGATTTTTGCTTCGGTTGGTTTGCTTTTGACAAAACGGGGGTATATAATAAGGTAAACAGATAATTTTTTAAGGAAGTATTTACAATGACCAAAATCGATATCTTTTCAGGTTTCCTCGGCGCGGGCAAAACCACGCTCATAAAAAAGCTGATTAAAGAAGCGTATGCGGGCGAAAAACTCGTGCTTATAGAAAACGAATTCGGCGATATCGGCATAGACGGCGGATTTCTGCAGGATGCAGGCATAAAAATAAACGAGCTCAACTCCGGTTGCATTTGCTGCTCGCTCGTCGGCGACTTTGCCAAGGCGCTTAAAAAGGTGTGCGAAGAGTATAATCCCGACAGAATTCTCATAGAGCCTTCGGGCGTGGGCAAGCTCTCCGACGTCATCCGCGCCGTATACAGCGCCGAGCTCAAAGACTGCAAGATAAACACTTATACGGCAATAGTCGACGCCGCAAAGTGCAAAATGTATATGAAGAACTTCGGCGAATTCTTCAACGACCAGATAGAAACGGCAAACTGCATAATCTTCACCCACGCCGACGTTGCGGGCGAAAACAAGCTTAAAAACGCCGTAGAGCTCGTTCGCGAGCACAACACCAAGGCGACGCTTGTAACCACGCCCTGGCAGCAGCTTACGGGCGCTGAAATACTTGCCGCCATGGAGCACAGCGACACCCTTGCCGAGCAGATGGAACAGCTTAAAAAGGACGCTCTCGAGCGCCATCACGAGCACGACCACGACGACGAGGACGAAGAGGAGGAGCACGAACACCACCACGGTGAGTGCTGCCACCATCACGACCACGACGACGAGGGCGAGGAGGAAGAGCACGAGCATCACCACGGCGAGTGCTGCCACCACCACGACCACGACGAAGAGGATGAGCACGAACATCACCACGGCGACGGCTGTGGTTGCGGGCATCATCACCACCACGCCGACGAAGTATTTGAAAGCTGGGGCGTAGAAACGCCTAAAACATACACCGCGGAAGAGCTTACCGCAATACTTTCGCAGCTTACCAACGCTGTGGAATACGGTACGGTACTGCGTGCAAAGGGCATTGTGGCGGGCAAGGACGGCAAGTGGCTTCACTTCGACTATAACCCCGGCGAACCCGACGTGCACGAAGGTTGCGCGGCTTACACGGGCAGACTGTGCGTAATAGGCAGCAAGCTTGACAAGGAAGAACTTGCCGAACTTTTCGGCGTAAGCGAATAAACATTTCCGCCGTTGCGGCGGCAAATAACATAACAGAAAAATCTTTTGCCGACGGCAAAAGATTTTTTATCGGGAGAGGTTATGTCCGAAGAAATTTCAGTATATATGTTCCTCGGCTTTCTTGAGTCGGGCAAAACAAAGTTCATACAGGAAACGCTTGAAGACCCGCGCATGGAAAACGGCGAAAAAACAATGCTGCTCGTGTGCGAGGAGGGCGAGGAGGAGTACGACCCTCACCTTTTCAGGGTAAAAAACGTTGCAATAGAGTATGTCGAAAACGAGTCCGACCTCACACAGGAAAACCTTACCGCGCTTGCCGCCAAGCACAAGGCCGAACGCGTGGTGGTCGAATACAACGGTACGTGGCTTTTGCAGACATTTTTCGACGCAATGCCCGAAGATTGGGTCATCAACCAGATGATGACCTTCTTCGACGCTGCAACCTTTATGAACTACAACCGCAATATGCGTCAGCTCGTCTACGATAAAATTCAGCTTACGCAGATGGTGGTATTCAACCGCTTCAAGGGCGAGTTTGAAAAAATGGAGTTCCACAAGGTTGTGCGCGCAATTTCCCGTCGCGCGGACATTGTTTACGAATATATCGGCGGCAAGGCGGAGTTTGACGACATAGAAGACCCCATGCCGTTCGACGTAAACGCGCCCGTGATAGAAATTGAGGATAAAGATTACGCCCTTTTCTATCGCGACGTCGCCGAAAAGTTGCAGGAATATGTAGGCAAAACGGTGCGCTTCAAGGGCATGGCTGCAATAAACAAAAAAGTTCCCGCGGGTTATATAGTGCTCGGCAGATACATTATGACGTGTTGCGAGGCGGACATAGCTTACGACGGCTTCGCCGTCCGCTGCGGCAAAATGGTGGAGGGCATAAAAACGCGCGACTGGCTGTACGTTACGGGCAAAATCATGTACGAGTACAATTCCGTATACCGTTCCAAAGGCCCCGTAATCATCGCCGAAAAACTCGAGCCCGCCGAAAAGCCCGAACAGGAAGTGGCTACGTTCTATTAAAAAAGCGTGCGTAAGGCTTGCGCGGACGCAAACCGCGGGCTGTGTTTTACATGGTTTTTGCTCTTACGAGTTGCGGGTTTAATAAATTTTGCCAAAAATTTCATCTTGTTAAAAGGTGGTCAAAGGCTTAAAAATGTTAACATTTAACAAATTTTTGTTAAAAGTTATAAAAATAGCAGGTATAAGAAAATATAATACCTGAACGCAAAAAATTTTGTATTGAACGCCGCGGCGCTTGAATTTAAGCGCCGCGGCGCATTTTATGCCTAAATCTTGACTATTTTTGCGCATTTTTGTCAATATATTGTAGGGTGGGGCGCGGCAAAAACGGGCTGAAGTCAAATCGCCAAAAAATTACTCAAAAACGCGGCAATTTCTGCCGAAAATGCATTAAAACGGCGCGAAAAAAGTGTTTTCAAACGCTTGACAAAAGCTTTCGCGTCTAATATAATAATCGAGCGTGTTCAAGAAGTGCGTATGGGTTGAGGCGTAAAGTTACTGCAAAATCCGTCTGAAAGCCGACGGAACAGATAATTTGCGCTGACAAATGTCGGGGCTTGACCCCGGCGACTAACCGTGGCTTTTTTCTTTTTGCGCCGAAGTTCTCGGCTTTTTTTATGTGAAAGCCGCGATACGCACGGATAAGTTGAAGCGAATTAAAATTACTCGATTGTTAGTATAAAAAGGAGAACCGAAATGGCAGGACAGAAGATCAGAATCAAACTTGCGGCATACGACCACGAACTCGTGGACCTCGCTGCGTCCAGAATCGTAGAAACGATGAAGAAGAGCGGAGCTAAAATTTCCGGACCCATTCCCCTTCCCACCGAAAGGGAGATAGTTACCATTCTCCGCTGCCCCCACAAATACAAGGACAGCCGCGAACAGTTTGAACAGCGCACCTATAAGAGAATAATAGACATCTACACCCCCAACGCGAAGCTTTTGGACACCGTTCACCTTCCCGCAGGCGTAGACATCAAAATCAAGCTTTAAGGTGCGGCGCAAAACCGTCCGTTGCGGCGGTCGCGCATTCCATATATATAATAAATAAAACAGTTTTCAATACTCTACGTTTTCAAGACGACGCGAAAATGTTTACGGGTTGCAATTGTAAGCCTTTTGTGCGGCGCGACCTGAAAACGCGGTATTATCCATAAATTTTATCGGAGGAACTTTATCAATGAATAAAGCAATCATCGGCCGCAAAGCCGGCATGACGCAGGTCTTTACGGCGGAGGGAAAGGTTATACCCGTAACGGTTATAGAAGCGGGTCCCTGCCCCGTAGTTCAGATCAAAACTGTTGAAAAAGACGGCTACGCCGCTTTGAAACTCGGTTTTGACGAGACGAGCGAAAAGAGCCTCAACAAGCCCGAGCTCGGCCAGTTCAAAAAGGCCGGCGTAAAACCCTGCAAGGTTTTAAAGGAATTCAGGCTTGAAGACCTTTCTTCCTACACCGTAGGCGGCGAGGTAAAGGCTGACGTGTTCGCCGCAGGCGACAAGGTAGACGTTCACGGCGTATCCAAAGGCCACGGCTTTTCCGGCGTTATCAAAAGATGGAACCAGCGCAGGCTTAAGGAAACGCACGGCGTAGGCCCCGTTCACAGGGAACCCGGTTCAATGGGCGCAAACAGCACCCCTTCCAGAGTTTTCAAGAACAAGCGCCTTCCCGGCCAGTACGGTGTGGAAAACGTTACCGTTCAGAACCTTGAAGTAGTAAGAGTAGACGTTGCAAGAAATTGCATTCTTATAAAGGGCTCCGTTCCCGGACCCGAGGGCAGCGTCGTAACCATTAACGACACCGTCAAATAAGGAGAAAGAAGATGCCCAGCGTAAAAGTATTTAAGATGGACGGCACCGAAGCCGGAACCATAGAATTAAGCGAAAAGGTATTCGGGGCGGAATACAACGAGCCCCTCATTCACCAGGCGGTAGTAACCCGCCTCGCCAACGAAAGGCAGGGAACGAAATCGACGCTGACCCGTACCGAAGTAAGGGGCGGCGGCCGCAAGCCCTGGAGACAGAAAGGCACGGGCAATGCCCGTCAGGGTTCCATAAGGGCACCCCAGTGGATAAAGGGCGGCGTGGTATTCGCACCCAAGAGCCGCGATTTTTCCAAGGACATGAACAGGAAGGCTAAGGCCGCAGCGCTTGTTTCCGCACTTTCCAAGAAGGTTGCAGACGGCGAGCTCATCGTGGTTGACGCCCTTACCGTAAAGGAAGGCAAGACCAAAGAAATGGTTGCCTTCAAAAACGCGCTCAAGCTCGAAAAGTCCGCGGTAGTCGTAATGGACAACGACGACGAACTCGTAATCCGCGCGGCTAAGAACATCCAGAAGTTCTCCACCCTTCCCGTGGCACAGATTTCCACGTACGAAGTGGTTGTGAACAACAAGGTTATCCTTACCAAGGAAGCCGTTAAGAAGATAGAGGAGGTTTACGGAGAATAATGTTGGCTGAAGACATCATCATAAAGCCCCTCTTGACAGAAAAGGGCTACGACGGCATAGCCGATAAGAAGTACACGTTCGTCGTTGCAAAAGCGGCGAGCAAAACCGAAATCAAGCTTGCGGTAGAAAAGCTGTTCGGCGTTCAGGTAGATTCCGTGAACACCGTAAACTGCAAGGGCAAGCTTAAAAGAATGGGCAGGAACGCGGGCTACACCCCCGATTATAAGAAGGCTGTCGTGCAGCTTAAGGCTGACTCCAAAGCGATAGAGTTCTTCGCCTCATTGTCTTAAAGGAGGGTAAGTAAAAATGGCAGTTAAAAGATATAAGCCCACATCGCCCGCCCGCCGCTTCATGACGGTAAACGCTAATGCAGAGCTCACCGGCGACAAGCCCGAAAAGAGCCTCCTTCACGACAAGCGCAAGACCGGCGGCAGAAACAACATGGGCAGAATTACCGTTCGTCACATCGGCGGCGGCAACAGAATCAAGTACAGAATAATAGACTTCAAGCGCAATAAAGACGGCATTCCCGCAACGGTTAAGTCCATCCAGTACGATCCCAACCGTTCGGCAAACATCGCTCTTCTTGCTTATGCAGACGGCGAAAAGAGGTACATCCTCGCTCCCGTAGGCCTTACGGTAGGCGACAAGGTGCTTTCGGGCGTCGGCGCCGACATCAAGGCAGGCAACGCGCTTCCCCTTTCGGAAATCCCCGTAGGTACCATCGTTCACGCGATAGAAATGCAGCCGGGCAGAGGCGCACAGGTTGCGCGCGCAGCAGGCATTTCCGCTCAGATAATGGCTAAGGAAGGCGCTTACGCCACCCTCAAGATGCCTTCGGGCGAAATGAGGCTCATCCCCGTTAAGTGCAAGGCTACCGTAGGTCAGGTAGGCAACCTCGAGCACGAGATTGTTCACCTCGGCAAAGCGGGCAAAACCCGTTACCTCGGCATAAGGCCCACCGTTCGCGGTTCGGTAATGAACCCCAACGACCACCCTCACGGCGGCGGCGAAGGCAAGAGCCCTGTCGGCCATGCAGGTCCTATGACCCCTTGGGGCAAGCCTGCACTTGGTTATAAGACCAGAAAGAAGAAGAACACCTCTTCCAAGTTTATATTAAAGAGGATTAATTAAGGAGGATATAGAGAATGTCGAGAAGCGTTAAAAAGGGACCTTTCGCGGAAGCGCGCCTCATGTCGAGAATAGAGGCAATGAACGCCGCAGGCGAAAAGAAGGTCGTTAAAACGTGGTCAAGGGCTACCATTATATTCCCCCAGATGGTAGGTCACACCATCGCCGTATACGACGGCAGGAAGCACGTTCCCGTGTACGTTACCGAGGACATGGTAGGCTGCAAGCTCGGCGAGTTTGCGCCCACCCGCACTTTCAAGGGTCACGCGGCTAAGACCACCAAGAAGTAAGGAGAGAAATTATGGCAAGCAACATGAACAAAAAGGTTGAAAAGATTGCCGCAAGCAAGGACAAACGCCCTTATGCAACGGCAAAATATATAAGAATTTCCCCCTACAAGGTGAGAACGGTGCTCGCTCTTATCAGAGGCAAGAGCGTTGAGGAAGCCGAAGCCATACTTACCTATTGCAACAAGGGCGGCAGCGAAGAGGTTAAAAAGGTACTCCTTTCCGCAGCGGCAAACGCCGAACACAACAACGGAATGGACAGGGGCGACCTCGTGGTAGCCGAAGCGTTCGCTAACGGCGGTCCCCACCTCAAGAGAATGCAGCCCGTATCCAAGGGCCGCGGCAGGGCTATTCTTAAAAGAACCAGCCACATCACGGTCATTCTTGACGCAAAGAACATTTAAGGAGAGTATGTATGGGACAGAAAGTTAATCCTCACGGTTTAAGGGTAGGCGTAATCAGCCCCTGGGATACCCAGTGGTATGCAGACAAGAAAGATTTCGCCAAACACCTCAAGGAAGACAACGTAATCCGTACCTTCCTTAAAAAGAAGTATTACGATGCAGCCATCAGCAAGATAACGCTCGTACGCGCGGCCAACAAGGTAGAAGTTACCATCTACACCGGTCGTCCCGGCGTGCTTATCGGCAAGGGCGGCAGCGAAATCGACGTAATAAAGAAGTCGCTTGCAAAGCTCACCAAGGGCAAGGTAATAATAATCAACGTCAAAAAAGTTGAAAAGGTTGACCAGGACGCACAGCTCGTTGCAGAATCGGTTGCCGCTCAGCTTGAAAAACGCGTATCCTACAGAAGGGCTATAAAGCAGCAGATATCCAAAGTTAGCAAAGCTGGCGTAAAGGGCGTCAAGATTGCCGTATCCGGCAGACTCGACGGCAGGGAAATCGCGGGCAGCGAAAGCTACCACGAAGGTTCCATTCCCCTTCAGACCATCCGCGCGGATATCGATTACGGCTTTGCGGAAGCTCACACCACGTTCGGCGTACTCGGCGTTAAGTGCTGGATATACAAGGGCGAAGTGCTTTCCGCTACCAAAAAGCTCATAATCTCAGACGGAGGCGAAGAGTAAAATGTTAATCCCCAAGAGAGTAAAAAGAAGAAAGCAGCATCGCGGCAAGATCAGGGGCCGTGCCCATAAGGGCAACATAATCGCATACGGCGAGTACGGTCTTGTTGCCGAAGAGGGCGGCAGAATCACTTCCAACCAGATAGAGGCGGCGCGTATCGCCATGACCAGATTCATCAAGAGGGGCGGTCAGGTATGGATAGACATATTCCCCCACAAGCCCATCACGAAGCACCCCGCAGAATCCCGTATGGGTTCCGGCAAGGGCGCCGTTGAATACTGGGTAGCCATCGTCAAGCCCGACAGAGTAATGTTCGAGATGGCAGGCGTTACCGAAGACGTTGCAAGGGAAGCAATGCGCCTTGCAAGCCACAAACTGCCCGTAAAATGCAGGTTTGTAAAGAAAGAAGCTGCTGCACCCGCAGCGGAAGGCGGTGAAGCTAATGAAAGCTAAGGAAATCGTTAATCTGAGCGACGCGGAACTCAACGCAAAGTTGCAGGAACTCAAAACCGAGCTCTTCAACCTTCGTTTCCGTCACGCGAGCGGCCAGCTCGAGAATCCCCTTCAGATAAACCTCGTAAAGAAGGATATCGCAAGGGTAAACACGGTAATCCGTGCAAGGCAGCTTAAAGCTTAAGGAGTCAGAACATGGAAAGAACTACGCTCAGAAAGGAAAGAACGGGGCTTGTTGTATCCGACAAGATGGATAAGACGGTAGTTGTTGCCGTAACCGAAAAGAGCAAGCACCCCCTGTATAAAAAGACCATTACCAGGACCACGAAGTTCAAGGCGCACGACGAAAACAACGAGTGCGGCGTTGGCGACACGGTAAGGATAGTGGAAACCAGGAAGCTCTCCAAGGATAAGAACTGGAGGGTTGCCGAAATAGTAGAAAAGGCCAAGTAATTCAAGCTTGCAAAAGCCTTTAACGCGGCGCAACCGCGCCGCGGCAGACCTTTTCGGACTGCAATGGCGGCAATGCGCCGCAAATTAAATAAAATATTCTGTCAAGATTGCGTCCTCGTCCGGCAAAAGCGCGGCGCGGGCTTCGCACTCCGCGGACAATAAGCACGCGTAAGGCGCGCGGCGGCGCAATCCTCTGGCAAACAGTTGTAAGTAGACATAAATAAAGGAGAATTTATATGATACAACCCCAGACCAGGCTCAAGGCGGCCGACAACAGCGGCGCCAAAGAGCTGATGTGCATAAAAGTGCTGGGCGGCAGCTTCAGAAAGACGGGCAACATCGGCGACGTAATCGTATGTTCCGTCAAGACCGCGACCCCCGGCGGCGCCGTTAAAAAGGGCGACGTCGTAAAGGCGGTAATCGTGCGCAGCACCAAGGGAATCAGGCGTAACGACGGCACCTACATCAGGTTCGACGACAACGCAGCAGTTATAATAAACCAGAATAAAGAGCCGAGAGGCACCCGTATCTTCGGACCGATCGCAAGGGAACTGAGAGAAAAGAACTACATGAAGATAATATCTCTCGCACCCGAAGTTCTTTAAGGAGAGGAGAAAGCTATGAACGTAAAATTGAATGATAATGTTCTGGTTATCACCGGTAAGTATGCGGGCAAGCAGGGCAAGGTAATCGCCACTTCTCCCAAGAGCGGAAAGGTAACCGTAGAAGGTGTTAACATACAGCACAAAGCAAAGAAAGCCCGCCGCGGCAACGACGTTTCCAAGATAGTTGAACAGGAAGGCGCAATCGACGTTTCCAACGTAATGGTAGTGTGCCCCTCCTGCGATAAAGCGGTAAGGGTAAAGAGCGGACTTGCAAACGGCAAGCGCGTGCGCGTGTGCCCCAAGTGCGGCGCCGTGCTCGACAAGGCATATGTCGGCAAGAAGGGCAAGGAAGAAAAGAAAGAAGAGCCCAAGAAGCGCACCAGAAAGCGCGCGGCAAAGGCCGAAGCTGCAGAAGCTGCGCAGGAAAACAAGGCTGAATAAGAAGGTGAACGAATATGGCAACAGAAGCAACTACGGAAAAAGTTTATAAAAGCAGAGTAGCTAAGCAGTATGCGGAAGAGGTCGTTCCCTACCTTACCAAAAAGTTCGGCTACACCAATGTAATGCAGGTGCCCAAGCTGGTTAAAATAGTAATCAACACCGGCCTCGGCGACATAAAGGACAACGCAAAGTCCATCCAGACGACTCAGAACGAAATCAAGCAGATAACCGGCCAGCAGCCCGTGCTCACCAAGGCCCGCAAGTCTGTCGCAAACTTCAAAGTGCGCGAAGGCATGACGGTAGGCATCAAGGTGACGCTGCGCGGCAAGATGATGTACGATTTCTATGATAAGCTCGTATCCATCGCGCTTCCCCGCGTGCGCGACTTCCGCGGCGTTCCCACGGACAGCTTCGACGGCAGGGGCAACTACTGCATGGGCGTAAAGGAACAGCTTATATTCCCCGAAATCCAGTACGACCAGGTTGAAAAGATACGCGGCATGGACATATGCTTCGTAACTACTGCAAAAACCGACGAAGAAGCAAGAGAGCTTTTAAGGGCAATGGGTATGCCCTTCAAGAGGTAAGGAGATTAAAATGGCAAAGAAGTCAATGATAAACAAGCAGCAGAGACCTGCAAAATTTTCCACGAGAGCATACACGAGATGCTCGATATGCGGCAGGCCGCACGCCGTGCTCCGCAAATACGGCATTTGCCGTATCTGCTTCCGCAACCTTGCATACAAGGGTGAAATACCCGGCGTTAAGAAGTCGAGCTGGTAAGGAGGTAGCAAGATGACCGATCCCATAGCAGATATGCTCACGCGCGTAAGGAACGCGCTCATGGTTAACAAAGAAACGGTGGAAATTCCTTCTTCCAACATGAAGAAAGCCATCGCAGACATAATGCTTGCAGAAGGTTTCGTATCCGACGTAAAGCTCGTGGAAGACGGATTCAACGGCAAGCTGGTAATAACGCTCAAGTACGCAGGCAAAAATCAGCCTGTAATCAACGGACTCAAAAGGGTATCCAAGCCCGGTCTCCGCACTTACTCGGGCGTAGAAAAGATGCCTAAGGTTATGAACGGCATGGGTATAGCAGTTATATCCACCAACAAGGGCATCATGACCGATAAGCAGGCAAAAGCTGCAAACGTAGGCGGCGAAGTGCTCTGCTATATCTGGTAAGGAGGTACAGGTAATATGTCAAGAATAGGTAAATTACCCGTAGTTCTCCCCGCAGGCGTAACCGTATCCTTCGACGGCAAAACCCTTACCGTAAAGGGCGCAAAGGGTACGCTCACCCAGGAAATCAACGGCGAAATCGACGTTAAGGTAGAAGGCAACGAAGCTTTGGTCGTAAAGAAGCAGGACGTTAAAGAACTCGAAGCAAAGCACGGTCTTTACAGGGCGCTTCTTCACAACATGGTAGTAGGCGTAACCCAGGGTTACACCAAGAGCCTCAAGGTAAACGGCGTCGGCTGGAAGGTTGCAAAGCAGGGCAACAAAGTTGTTCTCAACGTAGGTTTTTCTCACCCCGTTGAATTTGCAGAACCCGCAGGCGTAAAGCTCGAGTGCCCCAACCCCAACGAAATCGTTGTAAGCGGCATCGATAAGACCCTCGTAGGTCAGACCGCGGCAGATATCCGCAACATAAGAGTTCCCGAACCTTACCACGGCTACGGCATCGCGTACAGCGACGAAGTAATCGAACGCAAGGAAGGCAAGACGGGAGGCAAGGGCAAGAAGTAATTTCGGGTAAAGCCTTTCCCTTAAAGGGAAATATCCGAAGGATAAACCGCAAAGCCGGTTGATTGCTCAAAGGAGAATTCAGAAATGATTAATATGATAGATAAGAACACCGAACGCAAGCGCCGCCATGCGCGCGTAAGGAAAAAGGTTTCGGGCACTGCCGAAGCACCCCGCTTCTGCGTATACCGCAGCCTCAACCACATCTACGTTCAGGTGATTGACGACGTAAAGGGCGTAACGCTCGTTTCCGCTTCTACCGTAGAAAAGGAATTGAAGGCGCAGGTCGCCGAGCTCACAAAAACGGAAGCGGCAAAACTTGTAGGCAAAACGGCTGCAGAAAGAGCGCTTGAAAAGGGCGTTAAGGAAGTCGTATTCGACAGGGGCGGCTACCTGTACACCGGCAGGGTTCAGGCTGTTGCCGAAGGCGCAAGGGAAGCCGGACTTAATTTCTAAGGAGCGAAGATAATGGAAGAAAAGAAAGAAAGACCTGCAAGAAGGGAATCAAGGTTCAAGAGGGCTGAAGACGACGGCACCATCAAAAAGCTTATACAGGTAAACAGAGTATCCAAAACCGTAAAGGGCGGCCGCAACATGCGCTTTGCAGCGCTGGTTGTAGTCGGCGACGGCAAGGGCTCTATCGGCTGCGGCGTAGGCAAGGCTAAGGAAGTTCCCGAAGCCATCGAAAAGGCAACCACCCAGGCCAAGAAGAATATGTTCAAGGTAAACGTAAAGGATACTTCCATTCCTCATACCGTAACCGGCATATTCGGCAGGGGCAAAGTGCTCATGATGCCTGCTGCAGAAGGTACCGGCGTTATAGCCGGCGGTCCCGTGCGCGCCGTTATGGAAGCCGCGGGCATAAAGGACATACGTACCAAATCTCACGGCACCAACAACCCCATCAACTGCGTAAAGGCTGCCATAGAAGGTCTGAGGGAACTCAAGACCGCAGAACAGATTGCAGCTGCACGCGGTAAGACGGCGGAAGAGATTTTAGGTTAATCGGAGGAACGCTATGATAAAAGTAACGCTTATAAAAAGCGTAAGCAACGAAGTTAAGTCTGTAAAGGCAACGGTTGCTGCGCTCGGACTCAAGAAGATCCGCTCCGAAAAAGTTTTCGAAGAAAATCCCGCCATCATGGGACAGATCAACAAAGTAGCTTACCTTCTCAAGGTTGAAAAAGTATAAGGAGGCATACAAAGTTATGAGAATAGATACTTTATCCCCTGCAGAGGGTTCTAAGAAATCAGTAAAAAGACTCGGTCGCGGCATAGGCAGCGGCACGGGCAAGACCAGCGGCAAGGGCCACAAGGGCCAGTGGGCGCGTTCGGGCGGCGGCGTTCGTCCCGGATTCGAAGGCGGCCAGATGCCTATAGCGAGAAGGATACCCAAGAGG